>JAJZZT010000373.1 GCA_021797415.1 Bacillota bacterium | reverse complement strand
GCAAGCCCAGAACAAAGACAGGTACCAAAAGATAGCCCGCTTGATCCCCTCCTGGCGCTTCGCGCCCAGGAAAGGGAATGCGCGGGCAGTTCGTTCAAACATACGATGCAACCGCGCGTGAAGATCCATAAGAACTACGGAACACGGATAGGAACTCTCGACGCCAAGCGTGGTATCGAAGACGCGAAAGCGATTCAATTCCGCTTCATTGCGGGCAAGTGGTTCCGCGCTTGTGGCGGCATGCATGCAGGAGCTTACCAAAGCCTTGAATAACCACTGGGTTATTGTCAAAGTTCCAGGCGGTTTCTCCGTGTAATCAATTTCGTTCGGGCGCATGGTTTGTAATGCCGTCGCCGCCTCATGCCAGACGCGGAAGGCTTCGAAATAGTAAAGCCAGTGGGTTTGAAATCGCGAGTGCGTCAGGGAATTGGGATCGCGATAGGGAGTCGGCTTTGCCGTCTGACCGGACGATGCCTGAAGCAATCACTCGGTATCGAAAGCGGCCATTGTGGGGATGGGTTCGTATGCAGGCGCGAAAGCGGTCAACAAATCCTCATAATATTCCCGAAGTTGCCCGATGCTGATATGCGGCGGATATAGCCGGTCTCCCAGCACGGAAGACAACGGGCGAAAAGGGATGAACAACCCGTCACCTGGTGGTCGGCTTGCAAAATTCCGATCCGATCATGTTTCGGAATTTACTTGTTAAAGGCGTGTTGTGAAATACGGGATCAAGGTGCATCATCCTGATCCTATATTGCAACACGCCACTGGCGCCGTGAGCAACGGCAAGATGGACCTGCATCATTCCGGAACGCTCACACCGATGCCTCTCTCGTGAGGGAATTGCTCATGATCCTTGGCTGTTCCCGGCGACTCTTTGACCAGCACAGGAACCCCTGTCAGCGTGTCCTTCACGGGGCACATCCGCTGTGCATGCTCCAAGAGTTCCTGTACCTGCTCAGGTGCGGAAGGCGAATCGACGACCACCCGATAATGGATATCCAGAAATCCAGGCCGCACATCGGGGTTTTTCCCCATAAAACCGTCCACATCCAGCCGCCCCTCGACTTCCGTTGTGACTCCCCGAAGATCCACGGAGTGCTGCGCAGCCCAACTGGAAATCAGAACGTTCAAACAGCCGCCGAGAGCCGCCAAGATGAGTTCCACCGGATTGGGTCCCAAATCCGTGCCCCCCAACAAAGCCGGCTCGTCAATGACGACCTCTTTGCCTCTGATTCGCGCCACTGATCGTACATGCTCGCCAGACCATGCGACAGACGCCCGAAATTTTGTGACGGCCATCTCCGTCATCCCCTTGACGAATAGTTTTGTGCAAGAAACCCATACACCACACCACGTTTGTATTGCATCGAACGTTGCCGTTCGTGTTTTCCCTCTACTCTTTGCCCAGTAGTCCATTCAAGGAGGATCCGGGATCCTTTTTCAGCAGCACGACGCCCACGATGAGCAGGTAGATGACGGCGATCAGCCCATACGTGGCGGTCTCGATATCAATCCATACGAGACGATCGGAGTGGCTCCCGGACTGGCGAACAGATGAGCGGCCACGTCCGCCAGGGCAAAGACGACCATCGACAGGCGCAGATACTCCAATGTACGACGGGGGATTCGACGGCGGACGGCCTTTCGTTTGAGATCGGGAACTTCAATTCGGTGGCCATGGTATTGACACCCTTTCGTTTGTGAATGATTGCACAATCATCATAACCCAGTCCGAAGATTTGTGAAATCCTTCACAAGGATCAAATGAAGCATCATCCGATCGGGAGAGGGGGATCCGCATGGATCATGGCCAAAATGGATTATTCGAGCGATGGAAGTAACATTTTCTTCGACCTGCGTTTGTTTTTGGTTCCTAAGCAAAATGGACCTCTCCGTCGTCCGTACCACCTTGAAGATCCGCATCTATGAGCGCATCCAGCGGGCATGAATGGCCGGAGCCTTCGCAAACAAGGCGTCCATGGTCAGGATATCCGCGACGTGCCCGGCATGCTTTCGGACATGTTCAATCAAGCGTCTCGTTCCGACACTCTCTCCCTCCGCTCCGCCTTCTCGCAGTTATCCTTAAGGCGTTCTCGGCGATCGGTAGGAATTCCCGGAGTCCGGCACCAAAAAAGTGAACAGCACAAAAAAGTGAATAGTGGTTGACAATTATAAATCCACTGGATTATTATATGAACGGTAAGCGCTTTCTGAACGGCTTGAGATCAGCGACCTGAACTGTACGGCGGAGAGTAGCCTTCCGTCAAAGCACGGATTGCGTCGTCGGTTGAAGCGGCCTGTCTGAAAGAATGGTCTGTCTGAAAGAATGGCCTGTCTGGTCGGGGATGGTCTGTCTGAAAGAATGGCCTGTCTGAAAGAATGGCCTGTGAATCTAACAGGACTTATCCGCATTATCTGAAAAAGGATGCAAGGAGGCGGCCATGAACATCAACCGTACATTCAATATCCGCATCACAACGGCGGGCGCACTGGGCGGATTGGTTATGGGATACGATTCGGGAGCGATTTCCGGTGCACTGCTATTTTTGAAGAAGGCGCTTCACGCCACCACCTTGCAAAAGGAGTTGATGGTCAGTTCGGTCGTTGTCGGCGCCATGGTGGGGACATTGGTGGCGGCACGACTTGCGAACTCCCGCGGGCGCAAGGCTACGCTGTTGATCGCGGGAGTGATGTCCGCGCTCTTTTCGTTGGCTACGGCGATGTCGGCAAACGTTCAGGAGTTCACGCTCTGGCGCTTTCTCGTCGGCGCGGCGATGGGTCTGATTGCCGTCGCGGGACCGATGTACATCAGCGAGTTGTCTCCTGCGTCGGTGCGCGGGCGATCGTCCGCGACGTTTCAACTGGCGTTTGCGATTGGACTCACCGCTTCCTATTGGGGGGACTATGCGTTTGCCGGAGCCGGAAACTGGCGGGCGATGTTTGCGCTCGCGACGATTCCGGCAGTGCTCCTGCTGTTGGGAGTGACGGGTATGCCGGAGAGTCCCAGGTGGCTCCTCATGCGTGACAGAGTCGATCGCGGGTCGACGGTTATCGCAGACATGTACTCCAACACTGCGGTGTCCGATCGCGTACAGGCCAATATTGTCGAGGATCTGAAGCGGACGCAGGGAGAAAAGGGGGCGTTGCGTGAACTGCTTCGTCCCGGATTGCGTTGGGCTCTGATTTTCGGCGTCGGTTTGGGGATATTTCAACAATTTGGCGGGATCAAAGCCGTCACCTATTACAGTCCGACCGTCTTTCATATGGCGGGATTCACCAAAGCGGATTCCATCTTCATTACAGCCGTGATCGGCATCGTGACCATTGCGGCGACTGTTGCGGGCGTTCTTTTGGTGGACCGGATGGGTCGGCGACCGCTGCTGTTCATGAGCCTCTCCGGCATGGCCGCATCCATGATCGGGCTTGGCGTGGCATTTGCGCTGCAGGGTAAGTCGGAACTGGCGGGAGTTTTGACCTTCACCTGCGTGATGATCTACCATATCTTCTTTTCCCTTGGGCTCGGTCTCATGGGCTGGGTGTTCATTCCCGAGATCTTTCCGACGCGGATGCGCGCAAAAGGACAATCGGTGTCACGACTTTTTGACTGGGTGGCGGGGCTTGTGGTCAGTTTCACCTTCCTGTCGATCGTGGCCTTCATGGGAGCTGCGGGCGTGTTTTTCACGTTTGCCGGGATTATTGTGCTTGCCCTGATCTTTGTCGGCTGGCTCGCGCCGGAGACAAAAGGCAAGACGTTGGAGCAGATCGAGTCGTATTGGGTCGGCGGGCGCAGATGGAATGCGGAAGCGGACGGTCTGTTCAGCGATGGTGACCGGACAACCCAATAGACTGGCAGAGCCGGCATGGGTGAGATGGCTGTCCAGGTCGTGCCCAATCGTGCCCAGTGTATTGCTTTATCAAACGCAATGGATTTAAAATCTTCTTATGGACAATCATTATCAACTTTATGGAACGAATCAGAAACAGGGTCAGGATTACAACAAATCCGTCGTATTTGAGCACATCAGGCTGTACGGCCCCATATCCCGCACGGAGATTTCGACGCGCACGCTGTTGGTGCCACAGACTGTATCCAATCTGGTCAAGGTGCTGATCGACGAAGGAATGGTGGTCGAACAGGCCGGTACTGCCCGCAAAGGGCGGCGCGGAGCTGTTCCAACCCATCTTGTCGTGCGGAAAGAGGCGCGGTTTGCGCTGGGAATTCAGGTCCAGTACAGTCGTATCGTCGGCGCGTTGATTGATTTGAACGGCAATATCCTGGACCGTCATGAAATGTCGGGGCATCGAGACAATGCGGCGCAAATCAAGCGGGATCTATCCCGGACCATCGACAGTCTTCTGACCGGGAGTGCTGTTGAAGCCAATCTGCTTGGAATCGGCCTGGGCGTCCCCATGTTCGAAAACTTCCTGGCGGACGCCGTGGACGAGTATCCTCGCTTTCCGTTTCGTTCACAGGCTGAACTGAGAGAGGAACTGGACGGCCGCTATTCCTGCCCGATCATCATTGGCAACAATGCGCAAATGGCAGCCGTGGGTGAGTATTGGATGGGACGCGGTCGTGTTCCCCAGTCGTTTCTCTACGCTTATCTTGGAGAATACGTGGGCGGCGGCATAATCCTGAACGGCGACGGGTACTCTGGGATAAGCGGGCGCGCCGTCGAACTCGGGCACATGCAGTACATCCCTGACGGCAAAGCTTGCTACTGTGGAGTGCGGGGCTGTCTGAACCAGTACGGAAGTGCGAATGCCATCAAGCAGGCGCTGGATCTGCATCGCGATACGTCATTGAGCGAAGTGGTCGGAATGTCAGCAAACGGACATTCGGACGCCGCGCGGGTGCTGCGCGAAGGTGTCGGAGCACTGTCTGATGTGATGGTCAATGCCCTGATGCTGTTTGATGTTCCGGCGTGCATTGTCGGCGGCCCGAACGCAAAGGCGCTGTTTGCGCTGTTGCTCCCGGAACTGACGCGAAAAATTGCTGCGCGCGGACTCGAGGTGAAGGTGCTGCGCTCGGAGATCGATATTTATGCCGGGGTAATCGGGGCTGCATCGACGGTATTTCATGAGGCTCTTTGGTGCAAACCGTCCACTCGGCTCAAGATGTAGCCGCCGGCATCCGGAAATATTGAGCGAAGTCGGCGGCGTCATTCAGAGCGGAGCAGCTTCTTTTGGGCAAGCATCAGTCAGCACGAGTGCGGTTTGTCACAGTGGGCTCGTTTCAGTGGAGCTGCTTCCGGTTGACAATTTAAAATCCAATGGATTATTTATTTATCACTGATTCGCCGCCGTTTGGCAGCGTTTTCTCACAAACACGAGGAGGGATGCGCAGTGCGGTCAGATGTCGCGCGTCGGAGCCAACTTTCCACGGCGCTCATCGCGTCACTCGGTGGACTGGTATTCGGCTATGATTCGGGGGCCATGTCGGGTGCTTTGCTTTTCCTGAAGAGTGCATTTCATCTCACTCCGTTTGGGCGTGAGGCGATGGTCAGCGTGATCATCATC
>JAJZZT010000357.1 GCA_021797415.1 Bacillota bacterium | reverse complement strand
CGTCACACTTTGTCTCTTCGGGGGAGACGATCGCGCGCGCCATCACGGATATCCGTGCGGAACTTGCCGAACGCTTGGCCGAACTGCGGTCGCGGGGCAAGTTGCTTGAGGCGCAGCGGCTTGAACAGAGAACGAACTACGATATTGAAATGATGCAGGAAGTCGGATTCTGTTCCGGGATCGAAAACTATTCGCGCCATCTGGACGGACGCAAAGAGGGAGAGCCTCCGTTCACGCTGTTTGATTATTTTCCCAAGAATTTTTTGCTCGTGATCGACGAGTCGCACGTCACCATCCCGCAATTGCACGGCATGTACGGCGGCGACCGGACCCGCAAGCTCACGTTGATCGAACACGGCTTCCGGCTTCCCTCCGCGGCCGACAACCGGCCCCTGCGCTTCGAGGAACTGGGGCGCTACAAGTACCAGACCGTGTTTGTCTCCGCGACCCCGGGCGATTACGAGCGACGGGAGAGCGGCGCGATAGTGGAGCAGATCATCCGCCCGACGGGGCTGCTCGATCCGCTTATTCACGTGCGGGCCATCAAGGGGCAGATCGACGACCTGATCAGTGAGGCGCGCCGGCGCATCGCGCGCGAAGAGCGCGTGCTTGTGACGACGCTCACGAAGAAGATGGCGGAGGATCTGACGGACTACCTGAAGGAGAGCGGGATCAAGGTGCGCTACCTGCACAGCGACATCAAGACGCTTGAGCGCATGGCGATCCTGCGCGATCTGCGGCTTGGCGTATTCGATGTCCTCGTCGGGATCAATCTGCTGCGCGAGGGGCTCGATCTGCCCGAGGTGTCGCTCGTGGCGATTCTGGACGCGGATAAAGAAGGCTTCTTGCGCGCCGAGCGTTCGCTCATCCAGACGGTCGGGCGCGCTGCGCGCAATGCAGGCGGAGAGGTCATCATGTATGCGGATGCGATGACCAACTCGATGCGGGCCGCCATTGACGAGACGAACCGTCGCAGGCAGATCCAGGCCGCGTACAACGAGGCGCATGGCATCACGCCGCAGACCATCCGCAAAGCGGTGCGGGACGTGATTGAGGCGGTGAAACCCATGGCGGACGGGGAGGAACTGTCCGCGAAGATGAACCGCCTGACCAGGGCGGAACGCGCGAACATGGCAAAACGGCTGGAACACGAGATGAAAGAGGCCGCGCGGGCGCTGCAGTTTGAGCGGGCTGCCGAATTGCGGGACATCCTGATCGAGTTGTCCGCGACATCGTGATCGATGCGCGGGCGACGGACGGGAGACGGTCGCACGACGGACAGATCGGGCAGTGATAAAGCCCCCGGAGGAGGTGCCGCCGGATATGGCGCACGAGAGTATCGTGATCAAGGGCGCGCGCGTCCACAATCTGAAAAATATCGATGTGACGATTCCGCGCGACCGCCTCGTCGTGTTGACAGGGCTGAGCGGCTCGGGCAAGTCGTCGCTGGCGTTCGATACGCTGTACGCCGAAGGACAGCGGCGCTATGTGGAATCGTTGTCCGCCTACGCGCGGCAGTTTCTCGGCCAGATGGACAAGCCGGATGTCGACGCGATCGAGGGCCTGTCGCCCGCGATCAGCATTGACCAGAAGACGACGAGCCGCAACCCGCGCTCGACCGTCGGCACGGTCACGGAAATTTACGATTATCTGCGGTTGCTGTACGCGCGCATCGGCAAGCCGCACTGTCCAAAATGCAACATCCCCATATCGTCGCAGACGATCGACCAGATGGTGGAGCGCCTGCTCGCCCTGCCGGAACGTGCGCGCCTGCAGATCCTCGCCCCCGTGGTGAGCGGGAAAAAGGGCGAGCATGCGAAGATGATGGAGGATCTCGCGCGCAGCGGGTACGTGCGCGTGCGCGTGGACGGGGAACTGCGCGAACTGGACGGGACGATCAAGCTGGAAAAGAACAAGAAGCATAACATCGCCGTGGTCGTCGACCGCATCGTGTTGAAAGAGGATGTCCGCGCGCGCCTGGCGGATTCGCTGGAGACGGCCCTGTCGCTCTCCGGAGGGCTGGTTATGGCGGATGTGGTCGACGGCGAGGAGATCCTGTTCAGCCAGAACCTCGCCTGCCCCAACTGCGGTTACAGTGTGCCGGAACTCAGTCCGCGCATGTTTTCGTTCAACAGTCCGTTCGGCGCCTGCGAAGCGTGCTCCGGCCTCGGGGAGAAGCTGGAGGTCGACGTGCAGCTCGTGATTCCCGACCAAGGCCGGTCCATTGCCGACGGAGCCGTGACGCCCTGGGCGGGATCGTCCTCGACGTACTACCCGGAGTTGCTGATGGCCGCGTGCCGGCAATTCGGGCTGCGCGTGGATGTTCCCGTAAGCGAACTGCCCGAGGCGGGTCTGAATCGGTTGCTAAATGGCGCGCCGACGGAAAAGGTCCGCTTTTCATTTGAGAATGACTTCGGTCAGGTCAAACAGGCGGAAGTATCCTATGAGGGTATTGTGCCCAATCTGGAGCGGCGCTATCGCGAGACGGCGTCCGATTATATCCGGGAATTCATCTCGGGATATATGAGCAGCAGGCCGTGTCCGGCGTGCCAGGGGCGCAGGCTGCGGCCGGAAAGCCTGTCCGTCCGCGTGGGGACGGACAATATCTCGCAGGTGACCGCAAAGTCGATCACGGATGCGCTCGCGTTTTTTGACAGACTGGCGCTGTCCGAGAAAGACTCGCAGATCGCCAACCTGATCCTCAAGGAAATCCGCTCGCGCCTCGGGTTTTTGCGCGATGTCGGGCTGAACTATCTGACGCTGGCCCGCTCGGCCGGCACACTGTCGGGCGGCGAGGCGCAGCGCATCCGGCTGGCCACGCAGATCGGCTCAAGCCTGGTGGGCGTGCTGTACATCCTGGACGAGCCGAGCATCGGATTGCATCAGCGCGACAACGCCCGCCTGCTGAACACGCTTTTGCGCATGCGCGATCTCGGCAACACGCTGATCGTGGTCGAACACGACGAGGACACGATGTTTGCGGCGGACCACATCCTCGACATCGGCCCGGGAGCGGGCGAGCGCGGCGGCGCCGTGGTCGCGCAGGGCAGCGTCCAGGACATCATGGACAATCCGCATTCATTGACCGGGCAGTACCTGAGCGGCCGGCGTTTTGTGCCGGTCCCGCCCGCTCGCAGGCCTGTCGGGGAGCGGATAATCATGGTGCGCGGCGCGCGGGAGAACAACCTGAAAAACGTGACGGTGCGCTTCCCGGTCGGGGTGTTCACCTGCGTGACCGGAGTTTCCGGTTCCGGGAAAAGTACGCTGGTGAACGAGATTCTGCGCAAGGCCTTGGCGTCGCGATTGAACGGGGCGCATGTGCGGCCGGGCAAATTTGAGAGCATTGAGGGGCTGGAGCACGTCGATAAGGTCATCGACATCGACCAGTCGCCGATCGGGCGTACGCCGCGCTCCAATCCCGCGACCTACACGGGCGTGTTTGACGATATCCGGGATGTCTTCGCGGCCACGACGGAGGCGAAGGTGCGCGGATACAAGAAGGGCCGGTTCAGCTTCAATGTCCGCGGCGGGCGCTGCGAGGCCTGCCACGGCGACGGGATCATCAAGATCGAGATGCACTTTCTCCCCGATGTCTACGTCCCGTGCGAGGTGTGCAAGGGCAAGCGTTACAACCGCGAGACGCTCGAAGTCCACTACAAGGCAAAATCGATCGCCGACGTGCTAGACATGACGGTGGACGAGGCGCTCGTCTACTTTGAGAACGTGCCGCGCGTGGCGCGCCGCCTGGGCACATTGCAGGAGGTGGGACTGGGCTACATGCGTCTCGGCCAGCCGGCCACGACGATGTCCGGGGGAGAAGCGCAGCGGGTGAAGCTGGCATCCGAATTGCACAGGCGCAGCACGGGCAAGACGGTGTACATCCTGGATGAACCGACGACAGGGTTGCATGTCGCGGATATCGAGAAATTGCTGCATGTCCTGCAGCGCCTCGTGGACGCCGGCGATACGGTGATCGTTATCGAGCACAACCTGGACGTGATCAAGACGGCCGACTATCTGATCGATCTGGGGCCGGAGGGCGGCGATCAGGGCGGACAGGTTGTGGCGACGGGGACGCCGGAAGAGCTCGCGCAAGTCGGAGGCTCGCATACGGGACAGTATCTGGCTCCCATCCTGCGGCGCGACCGCCTGCGGGCGGGCGAACTGAATCCGGGCGAACTGAATCCGGTCGCCCAGGTGTGACGCAGACTGGAGGGATTCCCCATGACGGATGCGGTGAATAGCACCCAAGAAGCGGGAGCCGGCGGGGAGAGCACCATGCCGGTCGGGCAATTTTGTGCGCTGGACATCCGGGTGGGGACGGTCGTCGCCGCGCGGATGCATCCGACTGCGCGCAAGCCTGCATTTCAGATGGAGATCGATTTCGGGCCGCTCGGCGTAAAAGACAGTTCGGCGCAACTCACGGTGCTCTACGAGCCGGAACAGCTCGTCGGGCGTCAGGTGATCGCGGTGGTGAATCTGCCGCCGCGCCGCATTGCCGGATTCACGTCGGAGGTACTGGTTCTCGGCGCCCTCGCGGGGGAAGGGGCGGTCGTGCTGCTTGCGCCGGAGCGCCCGGTCGCAAACGGTGACCGGATTGCCTGATCGCGGCCCTGTTTGTACGGATGACCTCCACGTCCTGTGGGAACGGCGTTTTTGGCTCGGTGACACCGCCCTTTTGTTGCCCGGTGCGTCCGCGGCGCTGCGGCGTCGTCTGTCCGCAGCGCCGCGGACAGACGACGTGTGCGACGTGGTCTGCGGACCGACGGACATCGTCTTGCACCTGGCGCATCCGCTGGTGGGCGAGGAGGCTGTCCTGTCCTGGTTGACGGAGGGCGCACGGACGAAAGAAGGGGATTCGACCGATGAGCCCCGGCTGCATCGCTTCGCCGTGCGCTATGGCGGCCCGGCCACGGACCTGGAAGAGATTTCTCGGCGCCTTGGCATGACGGCCGAAGCGGTGATCGCCCTGCACGCGCAGTGCGTGTATGAAGTCGCGGCGCTCGGTTTTGCCCCCGGGTTTGCCTACCTTGCCGAAACGCCCCCGGCACTGCGGTTGTCGCGCAAATCCTCACCCCGTCTCTCGGTTGCGGCGGGAGCCGTTGCCGTGGCGCACCGCTACACGGCGATCTATCCGCGCGCGGGCGCGGCCGGATGGTGGATCGTCGGGCATGTCGGCGCGGACGATGTCCGGCGCCTGTGGCTGCCGGAGTACCGTCGCCCGTCCCTGTTGTCCATCGGGGACAGGGTGCTGTTTCATGATGCGGGTGGAGATGGGAGGGATGGCCACTGAACGAAGGATGGTTGAAAGACCTTGCCGTTTCGTTTGAAGGGAGGTTGACGGTTTCTGCCGTTGCTCCCGCAGGACTGGGCCGCATGGAACAGGGAGAAGAAGGCGGGCAACTGTGGAACGGCCGTGTATGGCACGCGATTGCTGACGAGAGCGGAACGGATTTCTACCTGTCGTATGAGGAGGGAGCGATGAGCGGCGCGGAGCGCCACTTGCTGCGCCTTGTGCTGTCCGGTGACGCGCGCGCGGCGG
>JAJZZT010000540.1 GCA_021797415.1 Bacillota bacterium | reverse complement strand
TCATCGTACGACGCCTGTTCAGGGCCAACGCAAAGCAGCCCCCCCCTTTCGGAACTTCAACCCTTTGTACAGAACAAATTTGCCATGGCCTGGATGGGTTCTTGGGATATTCCGGATTTGAACCAGCTCGGATTTCGAGGCAAGTTCGGATTTTTCCCCTTTCCGACGATCACGAAGGAAACAACCCCTTATTCATCCAATGTAAACGTAACTGGAACCGTGGGGGGGCCGAACGGAGCGGGGGAATGGTCCGTGACATCACAAGCGGCCGATGCGTCCATGACACCCGCGAAGACAAAGTGGGTCATCAATTTTCTGCAATGGCTGTATGCTCCGCAGAATGAAGCTTCGTGGATCGCCGACTCCTCAAATAACGCGTACGTCCCTTTGATCAACGGGGCAAAACTGCCTGTCGGCTCCGTCCCCGGGTTGTCGGCATTGCTGCCGAAAAAATTCCCGCCGGCGACGGTCGATGCCATCACCAACGCTGCGCTGACTGCTCAGGCCCAAAACCAAGGTCTGCGCTTGATCCAAGCCTATGTGGGCGGCAGCATGACGTACAGCGCATTTGCCCAGCAATGGCAGACTTTATTGAATCAGGCCGCCCAGCAGTGGGCCCAGGCGAATAAGGTCAACCTCAGCAAATACTAGTTTCCACCGCATAGAAGAGTGGCGTCCTGACTCCTTGGCATGTCACCCGCCCTCTTTATTTTGTCCAGCGGTGACCAGCAACAAACAAACATATTGTATACAAAATGTCTTGACGGAGTCGAGGGTGTTTGATATATGTGTAGGGGGGGGCGATTGTGATGTCGAATTGACTTGGTTGAGTGAATCTTTCATTCGCTAATGTACGTTGACCTGAGGAAGAGATTCACAACACATACTGATCGGGGGCTTCTGAGCATGGGAAAAACGGCTCGCAGAATCGGGACTGGCTTAGCGGCGTGTTCTTTGGGCGTCAGCTCGCTTGCAATTGCGGTCACGCCAGGTGCAGCAAGCGCCAGAACGCTGCCGAGGTACACCATCACCATTCAACTTCCTGGCAACACAGGCACACTGAACTCTCCTCAAAACCGGGTGCTGAAAGCGCTGACCCTTCGATACGAAAGGATGCATCCAAATATCACGGTCGACTGGCAACCCGCGCCGGGTACAATACCGCAGGTGAACGCGCAACTGGTGGCGAGGGCGTCCGCTCACGCGGCGACGGACGTCGTGCTTCAGTGGACCGGTGATTTCAGCGAATTGCCACAGGGAATTCTGCAAAATCTAAAACCCTATTTGCTCCGGAAGAGCCCCTATGCAAAGGGATACAAGACTTGGCTGGCAACGTGGAAATCTTCCACCCTGCCTTACATGGAGGCGCCAAACGGCAACATTGACATTCTGCTGGGGTCCACCGTCACTACAGAAATACTTTATAACAAGGCAGATTTTGCGAAGGCAGGGATTAAGTCCGTTCCGACCACGTACGCAGAATGGTTGGCCGATATGGCCAAGCTAAAAAAGGCCGGGATCACTCCATTCATGTTCGGTACAGGGGGTGGTTGCGATCCAGGGTGGTATGAGACAAGATTTCAGAGCGCCTTGCTGCATTCGCAGATTGCCAAGTTCAATGTGAACCACCAACACAACCTCACGGGACTGGACGTGGCGGTGGGCATCCAACGCGGTATCATTTCCATGAAGAATCCCGCCTATGCGGAAGGCTGGAAGCTGCTCGGCCAGTTGCGTCCGTATATGGCGCCGGGCCAGTCGTCGTACGATGCCTGTTCGGCTCCAACACAGAGCGGTCCTCCCCTTTCGGAACTCCAGCCCTTTGTACAGAACAAATTTGCCATGGCTTGGATGGGTTCTTGGGACATTCCCGATTTGAACCAGCTCGGATTTCGGGGCAAGTTTGGATTCTTTCCCTTTCCGACGATCACCAAGGCGACAACCCCGTACTCAGTCAACCTGAATGTAACCGGAACCGTGGGGGGACCCAACGGATCCGGGAACTGGGGTGTGACATCACAAGCGGCGGACGCGTCCATGACGCCTGCAAAGACAGGGTGGGTCATCAATTTTCTGCAGTGGCTTTACGCTCCACAGAATGAAGCCTCGTGGATCGCCGACTCTTCAAATAACGCGTACATCCCTGTGATCAAGGGGACGAAAATGCCTCCTGGCTCTGTCCCCGGGTTATCGTCATTGCTGCCGAAAAAATTCCCGCCCCCATCAGTCGGTGGTATTACCGGCGGCACGCTGACCGCTCAGGCCCAAAATGAAGGTCTTCGCTTGGTCCAGGCCTATGTGGGCGGCAGCATGACGTACAGCGCATTTGCCCAGCAATGGCAGACTTTGTTGAATCAGGCCGCCCAGCAGTGGGCCCAAGCGAACAAGGTCAACCTCAGTAAATACTGAGGACTTTATCCCATGTTCCCCAGTTCACTGCGCAGAAGAGCGGTGGCCTGACTCATTGACGAAGGTCAGCCCCGCTCTTCACCATGTTCGGGAGGCGTGATACATGAAATGGAAATCCATTTTGAGTGTGGTCTGTTCCGTACTTCTTCTCGTCATTACTTACGTTCCCTTTGTATTTGTCCTTGCCAATTCCATGAAGACGGGACAGCAGTACATTGAGAATCCTTTCGCGATCCTATGGACCTTTCACGCGAGCAACTACCTGCAGGCTTGGGTGGGTACGCGCCGGTACCTGCTCAACACGATCATTGTGGCCGCCGCATCCATTGCCATAGCGATCCCCATTGCAGCCGCGGGGGCCTATGCTTTTGCACAGACCCACTTCCGAGGAAAACAGATCGTCTTCTATGCGTATCTGGGATTGATCATGATACCACAGACCTTGACATTAATACCTCTGTTTGTGGAAGTGAAGTCGCTCGATTTATTTGGAACCTGGTGGGCGTTGATCCTGCCGTATGCAGCGGGCGCGCAGCCGCTCTTGGTTTATCTCTTTCGCGTGTTCTTCGAGGGCATATCAAGCGAGTTGTACGAGAGCGCCCGTCTTGACGGATGCGGTGAGGCAGGCGTGCTGTTCCGCATCGTGGCGCCCCTGTCCGTCCCTATCCTGATGACCGGCGCAATTCTCATGAGCGTCAACATCTGGGGTGATTACCTGTGGCCGACGGTCGCCTTGACGAACTATCGGTCCTACACCATCTCGGCGGGAATCCAGACGTATCTGAGCAGCTTTGGACTGACCGCCGGCGGGATTGGTCCGGCTTTCGCCGGGTATATCCTGTCCATGCTGCCCATCATTCTTCTGGTGGTTGCGTCCATGCGTTACTTCGTCGACGGGATAGCCAGCGGCGCAACCAAGGGATAGATTGCGTGAAGACAGAAGGAGGCTCTTACATGGCAATAAGACACCCGAGACTGTCTTGTAACCTCGATGGGAAGAAACGGTCGCGCAAGTGGTTGCCCAATCATCAAGCGCTGCGTCTGACTCTGCTGCTGCCAAGCCTTTTCGCCATATTGCTGTTCAGCTACTATCCAGCAGTCCGGAGCATCGTTGGATCTTTCACGTCATGGGATGGATTCACGGCGCCGCAGTTTATCGGCGTGCAGAACTTCATTAACTACTTTCAATCGTACACGTTTGGTTCCGAGATCAAGAATATCGCCATTCTCGTCGTTGGCGGGGTGGCCATTTCGCTTGTGTTTCCGTTTTTGGGCGCGTCACTGACGCTGTCCCTCCCCTGGCGTTGGTCGCGGAGTGCGCTGAAGTACCTGTTGGTGGTCCCCATGGTCATACCCCAAGTCATTCTGATCAATATATGGGTCTACATGTTGAACCCGAACGACGGCGTCGTCGATGCGTTCCTGGGTCTGTTTCACGCGCCGGCCATCCAGTGGTACAACAATCCCAGCACCGCCCTGTTCTCCATTCTCCTGATCGGTTTTCCCTGGGTGTCTTCACTCGGATATCTCATTTTCCTCGCCGGACTGCAAGGGATTTCGACTGAAGTGAAAGATGCGGCATTGATGGATGGCTCATCAGGTTTTCATCGGATAATCCATGTGGACCTGCCGCTGATCATGCCGCAGATTCAGTTTGTGGTGGTCCTGTCGGGCATTTCTATCGTGCAAAATTTCATTCCTATTCTTCTGGTGACCAACGGGGGTCCTGGGAATGCGACGATGGTTCCCGGTCTTGACATGTACCAACAGGCTTTTCAAAACGCCCAGTTGGGATACGGTATGGCAATCGGCACCATCCTGTTTGTGGGGATGATGGTCGTCACGGGTGTGGCGCTCCGCCTTCTTCGTTCCCGAACCTAGGGGACATGGGACAGAGTCCTCTGGGCAGGCGATCTGATTCCGAACTCCCAAAGGCTGCTGCTGTGTCTTTGATTCCCGCTTTGGTATGATGGAATGCATCACATCCCGCCAAGGTGGATGCGGGTCCAAGTCGTTGGTCGAGGGGACGAAACTAATCGGTATCGGAACCCGGCGACGGAGTATACACGCTGCAACGCAGGTCATGGCGTCCCTGTAGCTGTAAGCTCGTCAAGTCAAACAGCATTTTTCCAGCTTTGGCGTGTCGAAATTCGATTGAGACTTCTGGCGCGGCATTCACTTCATTATGATTCCAGAATACGACAAACTCGGGGTTTCTGCTTTGGACGGTCTCGATGAACTGGTTGTACCAAGGATCACCGATATACTGACCGTAGTACGACCGAAACATAGCCACAAACCCGCGAATGAAGTCAGGCCAGTTTGATGCCAGGACCCTGAATTCCTTCCTCGTGAACAACAGCCAGATGATATTTCGCTCCTCAATCGGGACCGCTCCGAAATCAATGAACACTTCAGCAGATGCTTTGTTCCACGCTACAACATTGCACCGCCTGCCTGAAACAATTGTCGGATAATGTTCAAGCTGGTCAATGATGATTCGCACTGCCGGGTTCACTGTCGGGACATCAGAATTTATCGCCGCATGTTCCGTATGACCCGTTGCCAGGACAAACAGGTACCTGCGTTCATCGACATTGAGACGCAGGGCCTTTGCAATACAATCAATGACCTGCGCCGACGCCGTAATGTCACGCCCTTGTTCAAGCCATGTGTACCAGGTGGTACTGACCCCAGCAAGTTGAGCGACTTCCTCTCGCCTTAGTCCCGGTGTACGTCTTCTCCTTCCAACAGACAAGCCTACTGATTCTGGTTGCAACTTTGCTCGATGAGTTCTGGTTCTTGCGAGAATTTGGTGATAGTTTCGCACGGAGGCGTTTCATCGTCGACAGCGTTCGACATTGAAATGAACGTCAGGCGTGGTAGAGCACACGCGCGCAGCAAATCAAAGCCAGCCCTGCCGTACATCTGACGCGGCCATAAAAGTGCATGTCCGAAAAGGGTCGAGGTGAGATGCAAACGGGGTTTGGCGAAGCTTGAACCGGCGTGAGATCCTGATAGGGAAGTGGATGGATTATGGGGGAATTCGAGATACTTATATGTGGCTATCCCGTTAACTCAGCATCGGTTGCAATTCGAACGTGGGTTCGATAGTATGGTGTTATAGAATTGGTAGATCGGGAGAGGGGGATACCCCAAATGCTGCAACGTCCCATGACCCTTCT
>JAJZZT010000048.1 GCA_021797415.1 Bacillota bacterium | reverse complement strand
CTCTGCATAATCTGCATAGATGAGTTGCCCCCTGTAGCGCGCGCGTGTAAGGATAACCTGCGGATGAACAGGGTGGCGTTCAGAACCGAGTTGCGTCTCAAAGGCGGAGAGCGCCTGGAGCTTGCAGTCGATTTCGCCCTCCGTCAAAGGGACGAACAGATTGGGTTGAAATACCAGTTCACCGTCCGTCTCATACACGAGGACAGATCCACGCCAGAAATACGGGCGGGCGGCTGTAAGGGCGATTTCATGTAGCACCTCATGGTCCTGATGCTTTGTCCGCGACGGAATATACAGAACCGTTGGGGAAAACTCGTGCAGGTGGCGTTCCACCGCCGTCACCATCTCGACTTTTGGCACAGTATCCAACCGGCTGTGAAAACGTGTCTCCGCCGTATCGTCCAGATACATGAAATGAAAATCGGCGATGCCCATGATCTCGAACGCCCGCCGCATTTCCGCCATACGCCGCGTACCGCTGTACACCTTGTATTGCTGCGCATCCGCATGGTATTTCTGGCAATCTGACATGGTAAAAGAGGCGATCAGCACGCGGACAGTGCTTCCGTGCCGGATATACTTCTGGATGACACCACCGCATCCTATGGTTTCATCATCGGCATGCGGCGCAAGAATCAGCACTCTCTGCCCTTCGTAGCTGAAAACCTGCACGGCACGCCCTCCTTTTCTCTTTTGCACAATGCTTTACCATCATCCTATGTGCAACGCCGGAGGGAACCGAAAGATAACCACCCATCTTATATAAAAATGAGAAAACCGTCCACAAGGAAATTGGTTCCGTCCCCTACAGTACTTATATCCGATGTGCAAAGTGGTGATGGCTGCCTTGAATTCTTCGATCACCGTACTGCTGACCGGCGCCGGTGCGCCGGGTGCGCCGGGTGTCATCCGGTCACTGCGCCATGTCCGCGACAGGAAAATCCACATCGTGGGCGCCGATATGAACCCGGCTGCCGCGGCCCGTTCGATGGTGGATAATTTCCATGTTATACCTCCCGCGCGCGAGCAGGACTTCATAGAAGCGGTCAAGACTGTCTGTCGCGTATATCGGGTGGATGTGGTGCTGCCGCTTGTCACGGCCGAACTGGCCAAATTTGCGGCCCATGCGGCAGAATTTCGCCAAACGGGAACCGTTGTCTCCGTATCCGGATCCGACAGTCTTTACGAGACCCTCCACAAAGGAAGGCTGTTTTCAACCCTGCAAGCCGCCGGCATTACCGTACCTCACCACCGGGTCGCGCGGACGGGCGCCGACCTGCTGCGCGCGCTGGGCGAACTCGGATATCCGCGGCAGACGGTGTGTTTCAAGCCGGTCATCGGAGACGGCGGACGCGGCTTCCGGGTGATAGACCCTTCTATCAACCAATTGCGGTCCTTGTTTGAAGAAAAACCCGACTCCCCTCACGTGAGCTACGATGAAGTGGCGCGCCTGCTCGAAGGTGTGAACGACATTCCGGAGACGCTCGCCATGGAGTACCTTCCGGGCGCCGAGTACAGCGTCGATCTTTTGGCGGACCGCGGAAGAGTATGGATCGCCATACCGCGATTGCGCGAGAAAACCGTGGGCGGCATCACGACCCGCGGAAGCACGCGTGAAGATACGGACGTCGTCCAGTACGCTGCAAGGACTGTCGGCCAGCTCGGATTGCATGGCAATGTCGGTGTCCAGGTGCGCCGGAACCGCGCGGGCGAAGTGCGGATTATCGAGGTGAATCCGCGGATCCAGGGGACCATTGTGCACTGCACGGCCGCCGGGGTCAATCTCCCCTACCTCGCGGTGAAACTCGCCTTGGGAATAGAGCCTGTTCCGGAAGAACTTTATATCCGCTGGAATGTCCATATGCAACGACGCTGGGAAGAAGTGTACCGCGACGGGGACGGAACCGAATACTCCTTGGGAGACAGGTGATAAAGCCCAGAGTTATCCTATAATTCTCAGATCTGATGCGCAAAATCTGGAGATTGTCGCCGTTGTATCATAACAAACTATCATGAACTTGATATATATTCGTCATGGATGTACAATCGTTCAATCAGCCATCGATCCACACCAACGGAAATCATGGTTGCACAACCGAATCATCTGTGGAGGGAAGAACCGTGTCGTCATCACCCAGCCCACAGCCGAACGCAGCCCGCTCCGTGTGGATGTGGCGCATTGTGCTGTTTCTGGCGATCCTGCTCATCGGCGAATGGTATGTGAAGTGGAATCCCTATTATCATAAGGCTTTTGTCGCGGCGGCCAACCACTCCATCGGCAGTTCGATCGTCAGCGGAAAGCACGCCGCCGCTCCGGCCGTCTCCCTCACGGCGGCCTGGCATTACGCCGTGCACTACTTTTTCGCCGTCTGGCAGGCGGTTATCCTCGGCGTCGTCGTGGGCGCCGGCGTCCAGGTGCTGATCCCGCGGGATTGGCTGCTCCGCCTGCTCGGCCACCGCAGGGCGTCCGCCGTACTCGCCGCCGGCGCACTGGCCGTGCCCGGCATGATGTGCACGTGCTGCAGCGCGCCGATCGTCGTCGGATTGCGCAAACAGCGGGTGTCGACCGGAGCGGCCCTGGCCTTCTGGCTGGCCAATCCCGTGCTCAATCCGGCCACCATCATCTTCGCCGGGTTCGTGCTGGGCTGGAACTTCGCCGTCATTCGGATCGTCTTTGGCGTTGCGCTGGTGTATTGCGTCGGTTGGCTCGCCAATCGCTTCTGGACAGAGCGCGATATCCCCGAAACGGCGAAAGAAATGATCGAAGAGACCGCACAGACAGATGAACGCCCCGTGTGGCAACGCTTTTTCAGCCAGTTGGCGCGCATCTCCCTGTCCGTCATCCCCGTTTACATCCTGCTGGTGCTTGCGGTCGGCGCCCTGCGCAGTTGGCTTTTCCCCGCCATCGGATTGGCTCATGCGGACAGTGTGTTGTGGATCGTCGGTCTGGCGGTGACAGGAACCCTGTTTGTCATCCCGACCGCAGGCGAAGTGCCCATCATCCAGACCATGATGCAGTACGGTCTCGGCCTCGGACCGGCGTACGCCCTCCTGCTCACGCTGCCCGCCATCAGCGCGCCGTCCGCCGCCATGGTCTGGCGCCAGTTTCCGAAGCGCGCCCTGTGGTTTGCGGGAGCTACAGTGTGCGTGACGGGCGTTCTCGCCGGTTTGGCGGGGCTGCTCTAGCAGACATGGGAAAAAGACCGCCCTCTTCCGCGCGCCACCATCGGCAGGATGAAAATGGGCTTTGTCGCCTGTGTCCCTTTGCTCGCCGCGAGTTTAGCGATAGCGGTGTCCGGGCAGGAGCAACGAGATGCTGGCGGCTAGCACAAGGCCATTTTCATGACGGCACCAGTTACACCTTCACTTTCCTGGCCCGGATATAGTACTGCACCGTCCGGCACCGTTCGCCAAAAGAAGGACCGTACGACGGCAGGCCAAGCCGGGAGACGGCCGTTTCCAGCTCGCCGATCAACCGGTCGATCTCAGGCGTCGTATCCTGCACCATCCCGACAAATTCGATCAGCAGGCCCGCCTGTTCAAACAGGCGGGCAATTTCAAGCAGCGTGAAGAAGCGCAGATGCGTGCGGTCCAGCACCCCCGCATCCTGATACGTCCAGGCGCCCTGCACCAAATCGTACAAAACCCCCGCGTGCCCGACATTGGGAATGGACGCGACGACAGATCCATCGTCTCTCAGATAGGGAAGCAGATGATGAAGCGCCGCGAGCGGATCCGCCAGGTGTTCGAGGACATCGGCGAACAGGATGGCGTCAAACCATTCAGGAGGGTAGGGAAGCGGTATGGTCGCGGCGTCGCCGACCCACACCTGGTCCAGGACCGTCTGGGCGTCGATGGCCGCCATGCTGTCAAATTCGATCCCCGCGACAAAGGGGACCCCGTTGTTTTTCAGCGTCAGGCCAAGCCCTCCACAGGCGCAGCCGACATCGAGCACGCGTTTGGACGGGGGGACCAGCGCGGCGAGATCCTCGCGCAGCCACAGGCTGTACAGGGGATTGACCCCCCATTTGTCCATGAACTTTTGCTGGTTGTCCACGAGCAACTGATGGTATTCCGGATTGAGGCGGTTGGTCATACTGCCGAAATGATGAACGTACGTGCCGGCCGCGATGGCCAGTTTGTATCCGGCGCGGCGGATGCGCAGCGAGTAATCGTCATCTTCAAACGTACCTTTCCCGAACCGTTCATCCAGCGGTCCGATCTTCTCGTACACTTCACGCCGGATGAGCAGACAGAATCCGACCAGTCTCAGGCAATAGAGATAGGGCGGCGCGACCGTCCGTCCGTACGCTGCGGCGAATTCTCGGTACTCCTCCATGGTCTGGTACGGCTGCGGCCGCATCTGAGCGCCCGACGCAGCATTGGACACCGGGCCGACCGCTCCGTGCAGCGCATCGGCATGAAGGCAATCCAGCATGTTGTCCAGCCAGCCGCGACTCACCACCACATCGTTGTTCAGAAGAAGGAGGCGGTCGCCGTGCGCCGCCGCCAGCCCCTGGTTGCAGGCGGCCGGGAATCCTCTGTTGCGGTCATTCTCGATAAGGACAACATCTTCCATCAGGCGCAGCGAACTCACCGTATCGTCCGTGGAACCGTTGTCCACGACGATCAGTTCGTAGGGTGTGGACGTGAACGCGCGTATGCTGTCCAGCGCCTGGCGAGTGTACTCCCATTGATTGAAGGTGGGGATGATGATGCTGGTCAGGACATCCTGATACTGGCTGTCGGTCATGGCACAATCTCCTTATTCCCCAAAACGTGCAGCGGGTCGGTTTGTTGATACAGCACGCGCTCCGTATCGAGTTCGACCAGACTGGTCCGGATCTCGTGTGTACCCGTCTTTGCGGGCCGGAAATCCGTCACCTCCCAATAATTGCGGATGATGTCCCAAAACCGTTCCCCCAATGGAAAAGGCGACATGCGAAGATCGGCCTCCACCTCGCCGTCCGGATCAACGAGCTGAATCGCTTCAAAACAGACCATCGCCCGTTCGGCGGAACAGCACCATTCGTGAACAATGTAAAACGGCCTGAATACAGGCCCTTCAATCCCGTACAGCCAGTCAAGCAAAGAGATGGTATTTCCTTCGCGGACGACTCTCCGGCACAGGATGCTTGTTTGCAGGCGGATGAACAGCACATCCGTCAAGGAGGATGGATCCATTCCCGTTCTGCCCCTCTTTGCCCCGGACCGCTCCCCAGGGGACATGTGATAAGCCAAATTCCGACAGGCGAAATCCAGTAGATATAGCGTTCGACTGAGGCCTCAAACGCTATATCTGGAATCAGATCGCCTGTTCAGTAGATTTCATTCCATGTCCCCCAGGCCATAGATCGGCAACCGATTGTTGATAGGCCAGGATAAACGCGCAACAATCCTCCTGCGAACGAAACGGCTCCGTGGAAGATGCGACAAGCAGACTTGCAATCGAGGAATGCGCCTGCCATTTCGCCATCCCCTTCAAAAGAACGAACGGCATTCCCCGCTCTCCCGGACGTTGCAACGCCAAATCACACGTCTGCGCACAACGGTCGTACATCCCGCGCTGCAGATAGCAGTATGACAATGTATATGCCGCCAGTTCCCAGTAAGGTGCGCCCCGGCATGGCGGACAGCCCGTTCCAGCGCATCT
>JAJZZT010000382.1 GCA_021797415.1 Bacillota bacterium | reverse complement strand
GCCGACGGCCAAGATGACCACGGCGATAAAAGCGCCCGTTCCCAACAGCATGAGCCGCGCATGGTTCTTTTTCACGTACACCAGGAGCATGGAGTACATGATCGCCAGCAACACGAGCGCCTGTCCGAGCGCCGGTTCCTTCATGATCAAGATGAACGGCGCGATGAAAACGGCCAGGATCGGAAGCAGGGCCTTGAAGGAGTAATCCGGAAACTCCCGTTCATTCATGCGGGCCATATAATCGGCGGTCCAGATGATGGCGGCCACTTTCATGATCTCCGACGGTTCAAAGGTCAGGCTGCCGAGCGGAATCCAGCTGTGCGCTCCGTTCACCGTGTGGTGAACGCGCAAAACGGCCACCAGCAACACCAGGCAGACACCGTAGAACCACCAGCGAAACTTTCCCAGCGCCCTGTAGTCCATAAACGCTACGACAAACATCGCAAAGTAGCCCATCAGCTCAAAAACGATCTGCCGCGCCAATATGTGCGGGGGAATGCCGAGATCGGCCTTGCCGTAAGTGGATGTGTACACGGCCACACAACTGATCGCGGAAATGCAGATCATAAGGAAAATCAGAGTGAAATCAAGGTCGCGCAAGTTTCTTTTGACGATGGATGCTTCCAAACGCTCAAATCCTCCCGCCGTCTGATCTACTGTTTATCATCTCATGGAGGATGCCAGACTGCAACGGGAAAACACGCACTTTTTTACCCGCTCTACCCGCGCCGTCTTCAGCGCCGCCGGTCACGCCCCCGCGCATCCCGCCATTTTAGCGGAATCTTCCCGCGCCGCCACTGGATCCAGACCAACGCGCTGATCGCCACGCACGCGGCCGCCAGCCACAAGTAATTTTGCAACAGGCGGGTTCCCGCGAGCGCGAGATGCGGACCGACAAAACGGCCAAGGGTGATGAAGGTCGTCACCCAAAGACAGGCTCCGGTGTAGGCCGCTCCGGCAAAGCGCAGGGGCGGCATGCGGCAAAACCCGGCCACGATCGCGGATATGTGGCGCACGCCGGGAAGGAAAAACCCCAAGACAAGCGCCGCACCCCCGTAACGCTGCACAAAATCCTCCGCCCGTTCCAGCCGCCGGCCGGTGAGTCCCGTCACCCGGCTGTAGCGCAGAAGCACGGGCCGACCGACCCACAGTCCGATCTACATAACTCAGCGTGATTCCGGCAGAAGCGCCGATGGTGCCCGCAAGCAGAGCGGGAACATACTGAAGATACCCGCGGTACACGAGATAGCCGACCGCGATGAGCAGCGTCTCGTCGGGCAACGGCAGTCCGACGATGCCAAGCACAAGCAGCACGACCAATCCTGCATAGCCGTGATGCTGCACCCAGAGCAATAGATGTGCCCCGTTCACTTGTTCACCCCGCGCATTTGATCATGTGAAGCACCATCCGGCGCAATCCACGCGCCTGAGATTAAAGTATGCGGTCAAACCGCCGACTAGCAGGAAGTTTGTCCGCACGCGCCGAATATGTATCACCTGCGGTATTTCCGCCCGCACCCGCGGCAAGAGAAACGCCCGGCACGCCACGGTTGGCTGTTTCGGACGGCAAAATGGAGGCGCCCATGCAACGACACAAGCCAGACTTTATTCTGCTCGCCACGACACTCTGCCTGCTGGCCTACGGGCTTGTCATGGTATTCAGCGCAAGTATGGTGTGGGCCATCCAGGTGTCGGGCACCAGCCCCTCCTATTACTTTATCCACCAGCTCGAAAGTGCCTGCATCGGACTTGTCGGCATGTTCATCCTCATGAACGTGCCCTATCAGTTCCTGCGCAAAATGGCGAAATGGATCACCATCGGCACCGTGATCGCACTTTTTCTCGTCCTCATCCCCCACATCGGCTACAGCGCCCAGGGAGTGCGCCGCTGGATCGGTCCGCCTGCCCTGCATTTTCAGCCGAGCGAGTTCGCCCTCGTGGGAATCCTTTTCTATCTTGCCTACATATACGACAAAAATGAACGGCACACCCAGAAATTCAAGCGGGGCGTCCTTCCGCCGCTGATCATGCTCGGCGTCCAGTTTCTCCTGATCCTGCTGGAACCCGACATGGGCACGGGCATGCTGCTGCTGCTTTCCGGACTGGCCGTCATGTTCGCCGCGGGCATCCGCTGGAAACACATCATCGCGGTCGGATTGGGCGCCCTCCCCGTCGTCTTCGCCTTTGCGCGGTTCGAATCCTACCGCAACAAGCGACTTCTCGTGTTCGGCCACACATGGCAGAGAGCCTATCAGGGACAGGGTGTATACCAGTTGCAGCAGTCGCTGATCGCCATCCATCACGGGGGATGGTTCGGCCAGGGACTGGGGCGGGGCATCTCTCCCTTTCTCTATTTGCCGATTCCATACGCGGACTTTGTTTTCGCCGTGATCGTGGAAGAACTCGGACTCGTCGGCGCGGCCGTACTGCTCGTGCTCTTCGCCGTCCTCATCTGGCGGGGCATCCGCATCAGCAAAAGGCTGTCCAACCGTTTCTCCTCGCTGCTGGCGGTGGGCATCGTCAGCCTGATCGGGTTCGGCGTCGTGATCAATGTGGGAGCGGTCACGGGACTCATGCCCATTACGGGCATCCCGCTGCCTTACATCAGCTACGGCGGCACGTCGTTGCTCGTGAAACTGCTCGCCATGGGCGTCTTGCTGTCGCTGTCGCGCTACACGTCCGAGCCCGAACGCGCCGCGCGCACGTCGGATGCGAAGAACGTCCGGACATTCCCCGCTTCGCCCGTTCCTACGCCCGTTTCGCCGATCGCCGGGCGCCGGAACAAGCGAAACCCTGCCCGTGAACGGACAGCGCCCGCCGGCCTGCGCAATGCCTTGCGGCTAAAATAAAAAGCGCGAAGAAGAGGTGATGCGCCGCATGTTGATGGATCTCGGCGACCGCCTGTACTTGTTTGACCTACTGGAGCACGGCCTGCCCGGCCGATCGTCGGGCTATCTGTACGCGGGAACTCAAACAGTGCTGTTCGACACAGGGTCGGCGCGCTGTCTTCCACAGATCCTTCGCGCGCTTTCCGCTTTAGGCAAGAGTCCTGCGGACCTCGACTACGTAGTGTTGACTCACGCACACCTGGATCACGCCGGAGGCGCGGGCCAGCTTGCCCGGATTGCAGAGCGCGCCACATTTGTCGCTCACCCCAGAGCCGCGCGGCACCTCGCCGCCCCCTCCAGGTTGATCGAAGGAACGAGGGCGGTCTACGGAGAACGCTACGACAGCCTGTTCGGAGAAGTGATTCCCATCCAGAAAGACCGCCTGATCGCCCGGGAGGACGGTGATACGTTGGACATCGGGGACCGTATCCTCCACTTTTACGACACTCCGGGGCACGCCAGGCACCACTTCTGCATCCACGATCCGGCGCGAAACGCCGTCTTCACCGGCGACGCTCTCGGCATCCGCTACGTGAAGCAGTTCACGGGCGAAAACTTCGAGTTCATCCTGCCGTCCAGCAGCCCGACCGACTTTGATCCCGTCGGCGTCCGGTACACGGTGGACAAATTGAGCCGCCTGCAGGCCGATACCGTATACCACGCACACTTTGGCCCCTCGCCCGCCCGCGAAGCGCTCCATGCCACCGAAACCGGCGCGTTCGCCTTTGCCAATCTGTCTTCCAAGGCATACCATCCGGGGATGACGGCAAAAGAGATGACGGCTGTTCTCGCAAAGCACGTGACGGCCCATCTCGCAAAACTGGGCCATCCGGAAATGGACGCGGACCATCTGGGCGACGATCTGTGGCTGGACGGGATGGGGCTCGTCCACTATGAACGCACGCGGTCTTCCCGTGCAGAGTCTTCCCGAACGGACACCCGTTCGGACAAGCCGAGCATGTGAAGCACCGAATTGTGCGCATCCCACTCCAGCGCATCATCGAGCGGCGGCAACGGTTCGTCCCGTCCCCGGTAGCGAAGGGCCGCCCGGAGAAGGCGGTCGGCGACGTGCGGATTCTTGGGCAGCAGAGGACCGTGGATGTAAGTGGCGATGATCCCCTTGTGGCACAGCCCCTCAAGACCGTCCTTCCCGTTGTTCCCATATCCGCGCAACACCCTGCCAAACGCCGGATAGTCGTGGTGTGTTCTTCCCATGTGGTTTTCAAATCCGACGACCGTCTCACCCGTCGCTCGTCCTGTCGCGTCGAGCGATTCGACGGCCACATTGCCGATCAGGCGCTTTTCTCCCGCCTCCGTCGCCATGTCGACCACATGCAGCCCCGCGATCCGCCCGCCGCCCGCCAGTTCATAATACTCGCCGAGCAACTGGTAGCCGCCGCACACGGCGAGCACCGGCAGCCCCGCTTCGATCGCGGCGGCCAGATCGGCGCGGTAGAACGGAAGAGCGCGCGCAACCACCTCCTGCTCACGGTCGGAACCGCCGCCCAGCAGCACGATGTCAGCGTCCGCCAGATCAAGTTCCTGCCGAAGCCGCACCTGTTCGACCCTGACAGGCCAACCGCGTCGCTGCGCACGGTCGCGCAGCACCGCTATATTGCCCTGATCGGCGTAAAGATTGAGCAATTCAGGAAATAGATGAATGACGCGCAGAGGCTTCACACCCGTTTTCCTCCCTCTGACTGATGCCTCAAACGCTATATCCGGAGTAATTGCGCCTGCCCATCGGACTTTATCCCATGTCCTCTAGTATGGCGCGCCAGCGCCATGAGCGGCCTGATCGGCAAACATGTCGGCGATTGCGTGCAACGCCGTGTAGGTGGACAGGATGTATACGGGAACAGTGGAACGCAGTGCATGTCCGGAGATGAGTCCCAGTTCCGGGACGGTCTTGATGGCCGCCCTGTCCACTCCCGCATACGCCAGGCGGACGGCCATGTCCGGTCCGCGGGCGCCCGCGCAATACCACGCTGTGCAGTGAGAGCGCGGCACGAAGCTCTCCAGATCGATGTCCCACAGCCAGGACACGTCGCGTCCGTCGGCGTCCGCGTCGTTGATCACAAAGCAGACGGCCTTTTCTTCCTGGTCCGCTTCCGCGGCGCGCAATACGGCCGTCGCGCCGGCGGGGTTTTTGATGAGCGAGAGGATCACGCGCGGATTCGCGCAGACTGTCTGCATCCTTCCCGTCGGCGCGCGATACAGGCCAAGCCCCCGTTCGATGCGGGCCGGACTGCAGCCGAGCACCCGCGCCGCGGCGACCGCCGCCAGCAGATTGTACACATTGTACAATCCCGTCACCGTGAGCGGAAGCTCAAAGCGTCCGTCCTCTCTCCCGGAGAATCGTTCGGAAATGGCGATTCGCTCCGCCGGCCACGCGGCCAGCGACCCTGCGACATGCGGAACAGGCCTGTGAAAATGTCCCGCCGGGCAGCGGTAGTCCCCCATTTGGCCATAGACCACTCTCGTGTATTCCAGCTCCGCGCCGCACTGAAGGCAAAAAGCCCCGTCGCGAATCTCCGAGCGCGGCGCGTCATCCTGCGGCGCATCGGCAAGCCCGAAATAGTAACTCAATTCTCTCCCAAGGCCAAGCGATGACGCCAGGGGATCGTCCGCATTGATCACCAGGGCTGTCGCCGCGTCGCGAGCGCCTTCCCGCAGACACGCCAGCGCCTGGTCCACCTCGCCGTAGCGGTCGAGCTGATCGCGCAACACATTGGTTACAATGAGCAGCGTCGGCGACCGAAGACGGACAATCCGGGGCAAT
>JAJZZT010000456.1 GCA_021797415.1 Bacillota bacterium | reverse complement strand
CCTCCTCGATCACCATGGTCAAATCGATGTATTACATGTTCAAGGTGTCGTTGGCGATCCTGCTTGAGGTGCTGCGCGGCAGGCCGCTCAAAGGGGAGGGACGCCTGTGAGTGTCTATGCGCTTGGCATTCTTTTCAGCATTGTGTTTGTCGTGGCGGTCGTCGATCTCATGCGCAGGCGCATGCTGCTCGAACAGTATTCGCTTTTTTGGCTCGGCATGGGACTGGTCATTTTCCTGCTGTCGCTGTTTCCCAACGTTCTGAACAATGTGGCGGCCGTGCTGGGGATCTTTTACGCGCCGTCCCTGCTGTTTTTCGTCGGTTTTCTGTTCATGCTGCTGACCATGCTGCAGTTGACCGTGACGCTGTCCCGGCTCACGACACGCAGTGTGCGCCTTGTGCAGGAGGTGGCGATCCTGCGCGCGCAACTGGAGCACGTGCAGCAAGGAGAATGGGGAGGTGCGAGCGATGACGCGACCGTCAAGAAGTCTTGATCCGATACCGAATCCGTACCCGCAGCGGGATTACGAGATTTTTGTCGAAGCGCCGGAGTTTACGACGCTGTGTCCGAAGACGGGGCAGCCCGATTTTGGCGTGATCACGTTTCGTTATCGTCCCGGGCCGTACATCATTGAGTTGAAGTCGTTGAAACTGTACCTGTGGAGTTTCCGCGACGAGGGTCATTTTCACGAGGCGGTGGCCAATCAGATCGCGGACGATTTCATCCGTTTCGCGCAGCCGCGCTACCTTGAGGTGATCGGGAAGTTCAATGTCCGCGGCGGAATCGGCACAACGGTGCGCGTGGAGTACACGGCGGAGAATCGCCAGGAGACGGAGATCCGCTGAATTGCGCCTTGCTCTGCGGACTTTATCACTGCTCCCCATCACTGCTCCCCTTGGGCGGGTGTCCGGGGCGCCCGCCCTGCAGCCCTCATAGACTGTTCCGGGATGTGTGAAAAGGTGGAACGTGTGAAAAGGTCCGGAGGGCTGTGAATGGGACGGGAGGCTGGGTTCGGCATCGCCACGACGGTCGTGCCGGCGGCACAAGGTTCGCTGTTTGAACGCATGATCGTCCGGGCGCAGGAGCGGGGTGTGCGGGCGTTTCTATTTCATCCGCAAAATTCTGGATTGCAGACGGGAGATTTTGTCGGGCGGACGCTAATGGAAGGCAGTCCCGGCTCGGCATGGGTCAAGATGTCCTTCGGACGACCCGACGTAATTTATGAAAACGTGTATGTCCATTTGGTGGCGGGCGGCTTGACGCGTCCGTTGCGCCGATACGCGGCCCGGAACCGGATCCCTCTGTTCAATCCCGTGATCGTGGGCAAGGCGGGCATGTCCCGCATGACGTCGATGCTGGCGCAAAGCGGCATGCGTTCGCCTTCCACGCGGCGCGTGGAAGGCGAACGGACGATTCGCGACATGCTTGACGCGTACGGCGCCGTGTACGTCAAACCGGCGGGCGGGCATGGGGGCAACGGCGTCATGCGCGTGCGCCGGCGCCACGGCGTGCATATCGTTGATTGTGATCGCTGGGGCGGAGGAAAAGGCTTTCGCCGTGAATTGTCGGGGCGTGCATGGGAGCATTTTGTACGGCGCACGGTCATGGCGCGCCCGCATATTGTCCAGCAACCCATTCCCCTCCTGGCGCACGATGGCGGACAGGTTGATTTTCGCGTCGTCGTACAGCGGGGAAGCGGCGGCAGTTGGCAATTGATCGGAATTATTCCTAAAATTGCGCAAAGAGACGGTGTAGTCACCAATCTCGTGGCGGGCGGCAGGCGTGTGACCATGCAGGAAATGGAGGGGCGTCTTGGCGTTTTGCGGGAGACAGGCGCGTCGCGCAATCTCGAAAAGAGCGCGATCGCCTTTTCTCGACGTTTGGGTGAGCGTTACCCGATGCTCGCCATCCTGGGATACGATCTCGGTGTCGATTTTCATGGTAATATTTGGTTTATTGAGGCAAATCCCAAGCCTGCCCGTTCGTTGCTCTTTCCTGAGATGAGGCGCAGGGCGACCGATCTGGCGGTTGACTTCGCCTGTCACATAGTGGAAAAACGACAGGGGGTGTTGCACACCGCGGGACGGAGGGTGCGGCATGTCAGCCGGATTGCGGTTGCGCCGGCGGACGGCACCGATGCCGGGGCGCTCAGGCTTTTGCGGCCTGTAAGGCATGCTTCCTTTCCTCAATTGATGCTGCGGACGCCGATGGGCTGATGATCGGCCGCGGACTCCATCACCACTCCCGTTGGAGAAACGGGGAATCAAGCGGGTGCTCCGAAAAAAGGAGTATATATTCTGAACCGGTGTCGCGCCACTAACCAGAGGCGAAATGAAGGCCCATTGGGTTGGCGCCCCGACCTGTGCCCGGCGAGTTTTGCGCTTTAGTGAGGGTTTGCTGGGCCGCCAGTATCCCTTTGCTCGTCGCGAGTTCGTCGCTATAGACAAGGTTTGCTGGGCCGGCGCCATGCCCTATGTCCGGCGAGTTTAGCGCCATGGACAAGGTTTGCTGGGGCTTCGCCATCCCCTTTGCTCGTCGCGAGTTTAGCGATAGCGGTGTCCGAGCAGGAGCCAGGGGACATGGGATCCAGTCCTTAAGGGGCAGGCGGGCTCATTTAGATCGGGCGTTTGAGGCGTCAGTCAGACGCCCGATCGACCCGTATCGCCTGCCGAAGATGGGTGGATCCCATGTCCCCGGGGGATGACGAAGATTGGCAGAAGACATTTTAAGATAGCCGGCGATCAGAAAAGATCGATCAACACAGACTTATGTGATGAAAACTAACGTTTTGAGACGATGATTGACAGAGCGATCTTCAGCATCTATAGTAATCACGTGAGACAACATAACATCTTTTAATACATTTCCAAATCGGCGGGAAGGGGACATGATGAAAGAATGAATTCGGGTGATATCGCATGGGTTCTGGCTTCCTCCGCACTCGTGCTGTTGATGACCCCTGGCCTGGCTTTTTTCTACGGTGGTCTTGTGCGCAACAAAAATGTCATCACGACATTGTACCAGGTATTTTCCGTGATCCTCATTGTATCGGTTCAATGGGTCATATTTGGCTACAGCCTTGCGTTCGGTCCTGATTTTCATCATGTGATCGGCGGTTTGCAATGGTTCATGTTCAACGGCGTGGGAGCGAAACCCGACGCGCAGTACGCGCCGACGATCCCGAATGAACTATACGGCATCTTCCAGATGATGTTCGCCATCATCACGCCCGCACTGATTGTGGGCGGCCTGGCCGAGCGCGTCAAATTTTCCTCCTTTCTTGTCTTCATCACGCTGTGGGCCACTTTCATTTACGATCCGCTCGCGCACTGGGTGTGGGGCATCGGCGGCTGGCTGCACAATCTGGGCATCCTGGATTTTGCGGGAGGGACCGTCGTGCACATCAGTTCCGGCATCTCGGGCCTTGTCTGCGCGATCTACCTCGGCCGGCGCGCCGAGCACGGATCGCCGACGATCAAGGCGCACAGCGTGCCCATGGTATTGCTTGGCACGTCGCTCCTGTGGTTCGGCTGGTTCGGTTTCAACGCAGGCAGCGCCGTGAGCGCGGGTCCACTTGCGGTCAGCGCTTTTCTCACGACCAACACGGCCACTGCGGCCGCGGCGCTGGCGTGGATGCTCGTGGAACGCTGGTGGACGGGGCACGCAACGCTGGTCGGAGCGTGCGCGGGTGCGGTGACGGGACTGGTCGCCATCACGCCTGCCTGCGGTTTCGTGACGGTTGCCGGCGCGCTCGTGATCGGCTTTGCAGGCGGAGTGATCTGCTTTTTCTCCTCCACGCTGCTCAAGGGCCGCTTCGGCTACGACGACGCGCTGGACGCATTTGGCGGACACGGCATCGGCGGGACGTGGGGCGCTCTTGCCACGGGATTGTTTGCGACGGTCAGCGTCAACGCTCATGGCGCCAACGGCCTGTTTTACGGCAATCCGCGACAGGCTTTGGTTCAACTTCTCGGCATTGCAACGACCTGGGTGTTCTGCGGACTTGGAACTTTCCTGCTGCTCAAACTGGTGGATGTCGTGATGGGCATCCGCGTAACGCCCGAAGAAGAGAAGATTGGACTCGATGTTGTCCTGCACAACGAAAACGCGTATCCGGAGCAACTCACTTGGGATGTCGCGGCAAGCGTCTTTGGCAGCCTGAACCGCGGCGGCACAAAGGCGCAAGAGGTCCCGCGCGAACTTCAGGGGCAGGTGAAGTGACCGCTGTGATGTCAATCTTGTGTGATCGCATGGTACAATGAGGGCGAGTCCCTTTGTGCGAGGGTCGAAATTCAGCGCTGTGGATAGATCATCCATCCGCAGGCAAACAGGGTTGACAGAGTGGATGCACCAGTGGCATAGGCGTTTTGGACGCGGATTGTTCTGCTTGATGATGGTGGTTTTATGGGCGTGGCTGCCGGGAGGCAGCCGCGCTTTCGCGCGCGTCGCGCCGGGCGTGAGCCTGCAGGTCGATGTCGGATATCAGAGTTATTACGATCCCAACGTGTGGGCGCCTGTGCGCGTGGCGGCGAACTGGAACGGGGTGGCGCCGAAAGAAGCGTATCTGAGGTATCGCGTCGGGGGGGCCAACCGTTATCCGTACGACGGGGCGCTGCAGTGGCCCATTCATCTGGAACGCGGTCGCACGGTCCGCATGACCATCGGTGTGCCCGGACACTCCCTTGCAAAGGGAGGATTGCTTCAATTGGTGGTGAACGGCCAGACGGTCGCGCAGGCGCGCCCGCTCGGCGCTCCCGTGCAGAGTGCGGAGATCGCGGGTGTGATCAGCGACAATCCGGGCAGCGTGCAATTTCTGGCCGGCGTTGCGTCGAGCGCGGGCACGTCGCAATTGGTGGCGGCCTACATGCAGCCCAGGCAGGTTCCCGCGGCGGCGACGCTGCTTCAGGGATTGACGTATCTGTACGTCGATGGACGGGTGGCGAGCCAACTGTCCGGCGCCCAGGCGCGCGCCATCATCAATTGGGTGCGCGGCGGCGGCATTCTCCTGCTGGGCGGAATCGAGCCGAACGCCGGCCAGACCGGCAACTTTGCCGCGGTGATGCCAGTGTCGCCGCAGATCGTGCGGGTTGAGCGCGCCGCGCAGCTTGCGCAGTACGTGAAAGCTGCGCCGCCGCACGGAGAGCTTTCCTTGCTGTTCGGGCGGGCGGACGCGGGGACGCGCGTTTTGGCCGGCACGGCCAAGAGCGCGCTGCTGGCGACGCGTGGACTGGGGCGCGGCGAGATTGCCTACCTCGGGTTTGACGCCGCCGCTCCGTCGCTTGTGGCCTGGTCGGGAAACGCGCTGTTCTGGGACAGGCTGCTGCGGGATCTGAGCGTCGCGGTGCTTGGCGTCAGACAGAATCTGTTCGGTCCGGAAGGCGCATGGACGCTGATGGCTGCCGCCGAACAGTTTCCCCAATTGCATTCGCCGCCGCTCTATCTGTGGGAGATTGTGTTCGGCGTCTACACGCTGCTCGTGGGTCCGGTTCTGTATTTTGTCCTGCGCAGGCGCAGGAAGAATGAATGGGCGTGGCTGGTGCTGCCCGCGATGTCGCTCGCGTTCGCCGGCGTCATCTACATCGTGGGGATCCTGCAGCAGCCAAACGGGATTCTTACACAGAGTGTCGGTTTCATCGACATCGCCGATGCGCATCTTGCCGAACTGCTCGGCGTGCAGGCGATGATGTCGCCG
>JAJZZT010000135.1 GCA_021797415.1 Bacillota bacterium | reverse complement strand
CATGGAAAAACGGCGATCACCTAGGAGACATGTGATAAAGTCTACTGAACAGGCGATCTGATTCCAGATATCGCGTTTGAGGCTTCCGTCTGACGCGATATCTACTGGATTTCGCCTGTCGGAATTTGGTTTATCACATGTCCCCTAGCGCATGTCAATTGCCCGGGAAATTTGTCGAGCTTTCGACGCCCGGAATTCCCCCGTCGTCAGCGAACGACAGATTCCGCAAATCCTTTCTTGCCAAAGCCTTCGGGGACATGCGCGAAAACAAATCCGATGAACAGACGGCGGGTTTTATCGCATATCCCCATGCTGGACGCGGCGCAAATACCGAAAAGCGTCTGCCAACGAATCGGCCACATCGCCCGCCAGCAGAGATTCCTCGGACTGGCGGGCGCGACACGCGAGATCGGCCGCCAATCCGTGAAGATAGACGCCCAGCCGCGCCGCACTGCCCGCCGTTTTGCCTCCTGCCAGCAGTCCCGCGATAACGCCCGCCAGAACATCCCCCGCGCCGCCCGTGGCCAATCCGCTGTTGCCAGTGGGATTCACGCTCACAGCGCCATCGGGATCCGCAATCACCGTTCCCGCGCCTTTCAACACCACATGCACGCCCACGCGCTGCGCGTACTCTCTCGCCATCCGCACGCGATCCGCCTGAACCTGCGCAACGGATGCGCCCGTCAGGCGCGCGAATTCCTTCGGATGCGGCGTGATGACCGTAGGACCGCCGCGGTTCGCAAGCCACGAGACTCCTCTGTCCGGCAGTGTTGCGAGAGCGTTCAGCCAATCCGCATCGAACACCAGCGGCGCCTGCACCCGGCCGAGCGATTCCAAAACGGCGGCATCCCGGTCAATGCGGCCGATAGCCTTGGCCACGCTGTCGCCCAGCCCTGGACCGCATACGCCCGCCGCACAACCTGACAAAAAGTGAGCCGCTTCCACAATCCCATCCGCCGTCCATTCATCCGCGACCGCCCGACGGACGACGACAGTTTCCGCCCTACCGGCGAATTCGGCGGACGGCACCCCGGCCGGAGCCAGATAGCGGACGAGTCCCGCACCCGCGCGGTAAGCGCCGAGAACAGCCAGTCGGGCCGCACCGTACATGCCGTTGCTGCCGGCGATCACGCCGACCTGCCCAAACGTTCCTTTATGGCTTTGCGCGGGTCGAACGGACAGCAGTTCTGCCATGGCGGATGTGGTGAGCAGTGTGCACGCCGCTCCACAGCGCACTGCCAATCCATCGGTCATCGACAGCGAATGCACGCGAATCTCGCCCGCAAGGCCACGACCGGGGTATTGATGGAGGCCGACTTTGGCAAAGCCGAGCGTCACCGTCATGTCGGCGTGGACAGCCGCCTCATCGCACGCTCCGCTATCCGCGTCCACGCCTGTGGGAAGATCGATTGCCAGCACCGGCCGGCCCGCGCGTCCGATCGCATTGGCATATACCGCGATATCATCCGCCAGGGGCAGGCGCACCCCGTTGCCCACGATCGCATCGATGATGATCGCCGCGTCTTCCAGGCGGTCGTCATCGACGGCCAGCCTACCGCCCAGATTGCGGAAGGCGGTCAATTGTACCCTGCACAACTCGGACAGCGCTTCTTCTCCCGCGACCAGCCATACGCAGACTTGCCGCCCGCGCGACAACAGCCAGCGGGCCGCCGCCACTCCGTCGGCTCCGTTGTGGCCTTTCCCGGCCACCACATGGATGACCTCCCGGCGCGCGCTCTGCGCCACTCGGTCAATCAGCTCCGCCGCCGCGTCCGCTACAGCCAGACCGGCTGTTTCCATAAGTGCCGCCGCACTCACCCCGACCTTGTCGATCATCTCCCGGTCAATGGCTTTCATTTCTTTTCCGGTGACCAAAATCACTGGGCTCACCCCGGTTTTCTAAATATATTCGGCGCAATGTACAAGTAGTACCCGTCCTGTGACACTGTCCCCATCATGCCGCCGCACGCTCGCGATTGCAACGGGTGCGCTGGGATGCGAAGGCGGCGGTCCCCGAACGGGAACCGCCGCCTTCTTGTCTATCTCCTGCCGGTCATCGTCTTTTGCCAACCGCGAAAGTCTACGGCGCGTAGACCACGACGGCATTCGTGTTGCTTCCCGGTTGAACGATTGAATTGCCCGTCGCCAGCGTTCTGCCCACCTGCAATCCCCACGCCATGTCGCCCGGCGGATAGTCGATCTGCACCGAAGACGAACTGCCGCCGCCTTCCGCCGTAACCTGGTAGCCCGCCGCCTGCAATTTTTGCACATAAGCCGACGAACCGTACACGTCCACCGGGATCTGACCCGGCGGAGGCAGCGTGATGCCCGTCCACGCTCCCTTGGAACCGTACGGTTTCAACACCTGCGTGATGTGCGCGGGATCGATGATGTCGTAATACGCGCCCGTGATGGAGTTCTGCTGGTTGAAGCCGGGCGCCGGAGCGCTGGCCAACTGCATCGAGTCTCCGACATTGCCGAGGTCGATGTGAGCCACCGTGCTGCCGTGCGCCACTTCCGCGACGTGCAGCAGATCTGCGTAGCTCATGTTGGTCGCCACGTCTTTCAGCCAGGTCCCGATCAGCGGACCGATGTGCGCCAGGTCGTTCGTTTTATTCAGCAGTTTTTGCTTCAGCGCCATCAGCACCTGCGCCTGCGCGTCGCTGCGCTGGAAGTCGTTGGTCGCGACCGAGCTCGCGGTGTTCTGCCGCACGCGGATGTACGCCAGGGCATTGGCGCCGTTTAGCGTCTGCCAGCCCGGATAGAGGTTGGCGCCGCTGTGCAATGGATCGTAGATCCGCCCCGGCACGTCCACGCGTACACCTCCGACCGCGTTGACCGCGTCGATGAAGCCCTGGAAATCGGTCGTGATCCACCACCGGATGGGCATGCCCGTGAACTTCTCCACGGCCTGGACCGTCAGTTGCGCCGCCTGGTTCGGCTGCATCTGGGCGCCGATAAAGAAAAACGACTTGATCTTCGGAATCGGGTCGTTGTACTGCGGCATCGCGAACAACATGTCGCGCGGCACGGAAATCAGCTCGACATGGTGCGTCTGCGGATCAATGTGGGCAATCATCATGATGTCCGCCTGGCCGCCGCCGCCCGTTCCGATGTCCAGCGGCCCGGCGGGATTGCGCGCGTTGTTCCCGATCAGCAGGATGTTCACCGGTTTGTTGATGCCCTGAAATAATGATGGTAAATTACTAAACGGATTGCCGCCCGTGTACGGCTCGTTGGTGAAGGCGAACGCGGCGGCCACGAGCACCCCGAGTGTGACAGCCCCGATGGCCGCAAGAATGAGCCGCCTGCGCGCCCGCTTCTTGCGGTTCACCTTCTTCGGCATTCCCGATTTGCTCTTGTTGCCTGGTGGATTCTGGCTCATAACATACCTCACAGTCCGAAAAAATTCGGTTTATCCCATCCCCTTGTTAGAGAGGGTCCGAAATGGGCCGGGAACTCGGCGACGCCGCAAGACCGTCAGAAACTCCCGAACATGTGCTGTTTTACAGTTCTTCGGCAAACAGAGAGATCCGGAAAGTGGGCAACCCTCTGGGCGCGATTATGTCACATCGCAGGGCGATGCGTAAAGTGTCAAAACAATTTCACCGCTTCACCGCAGATGAGACAACCCCTAACGGTCCGGCGTCCTCCCCGCTGCGTACGGCAGCGGGTCAGTGAGACCCGCCGCCGCGAATCCCTCCAGCCGCAGCCGACAACTGTCGCAGACGCCGCAGGCCACTTCGCCGCCTTGGTAGCACGATGTGGTCAACTCATAAGGAACGCCCAGTTCCGCGCCCAATTGGACGATCTCGCACTTGCCCAGGTACTGTAACGGCGCCTCGATCCGCAGCGCCGCACCCTCAACCCCGGCGCGCGTGGCGAGCGCGGCGGTTTTTGCGAACGCCGCGACAAATTCCGGCCGGCAATCCGGATAACCGCTGTAATCCAGCGCATTCACGCCGATATACAGCGCATCCGCCCCGACGACCTCCGCATACGCCGCCGCGATCGACAAAAAGATCAAGTTGCGGCCGGGCACGTACGTGACGGGAATCTTGCCTTCCGCCACGCCCGTCGTCGGCACCTCGACGCGATCGTCCGTCAGCGCGCTCCCGCCGATTTCACGAAGGAATGGAAGCGGCGCGACGCGATGCTCCACAATCCCGTAATGGCGCGCCAACTCCCGCGCGGACCGGATCTCCCGGCGGTGCCGCTGCCCATAGTCGAACGTCAATGCGTAGACATTGTCTCCGCGCCTTTTGGCCACCGCAAGACAGGTGGCGCTGTCCAGACCGCCGCTCAAGATCACGACATCCCGTCCGGCCCGCTTCATCAATACCTTCCCCTCCAGCACCGCATACCTTCCCCTCCAGCACCGCGGTTGTTCAAAAGGGGGCCCAGAAATCCCCGACGCAGGCGGAGCCATCGCCAGAAACGCGGCCTCGCGCACGCTCTCAGACGCCGCGCTGCTCCGGATGCCAGATCACCTTGTGAATCTGGAGATTCAGCCGAACGTCGCGCAGTCCGGCCGCAAGAATCCACGTCACCAGTTCCCGCGGCTCCATCCGGCCAAAGACCGGACTGAACAGGATCACGCCGCCCGGCCTGTGCACGCGCAGCACCTCAATGGCTGCGGCAAAATCGTCCCTGTCCGCGATGACAAACTTCAGTTCGTCCGACGGCCGCAACATGCGCAGATTCGGCAGGTGCATACGGGCCGTCTCCCCGGACGCCGGCAGCTTGTAATCGACAATATAACGCACCTTGTCCGAACCGACCCCCGCAAAAAACGATTCGAGAGAGACGGCGCCGCTCGTCTCGACATGGATGTCGACAAGCTGTTCCATGGCGGCGAGCGCGTTCAACAGCGCGCTGGAACGCTCACCGAACATGAGCGGCTCTCCGCCGGTCAGACAAACCCGCGTGGACGCAAAATCCGCCACGCGGGCGCAGATGTCCGCGATCGACAGCCGTATCTGCGGTTCATGCGGCGCGTAGCTGTAGGGCGTATCACACCAGACGCAGCGCAGCGGGCAACCGAACAGGCGAATGAATACGGTGGGGTACCCGGCGGCCGTCCCCTCACCTTCCACCGTCTCAAAGATCTCGACCAGCGGCAGAACCAGCGACTGCGGCGCGGCGTCCCCGCTCATCTCTCCATCTCCGTCCGGTCCACTGAAGCCGCCGAAGTGGGCGTCTCCCAGAGGGTCGCGCGCTCCATACGAACACGCGGATGGCTCCTGGACAAAGCTTCCGCTATCCGCTCGTAAATCCATACAACGATATTTTCCGCCGTGGTGTTCATCAAAGGCAGCGCGGCGTTCAGGTACTGATGGTCCAGCCGCTTCACGACCTCCCGTTCCACCACGGTGCGCAGATCGGCAAAGTCGATGACCAGGCCCTTGTCGTCCGGCATCCCGCTGACCGTCACGCGCAGCCTGTACGTGTGGCCGTGCAGGCCGGCGCATTTCCCTTCATACAGATACAGGTGGTGCGCCGCGTCGAAGGTGAACTCCTTGCTCACCGATACCCGCCTGCCGTGATAACGCAAATGCTCGGAACCGATATCTTCGCCGAACCGCATGAGCTTGTCCGGCACATCGTAACTCATGGCAAACTCTCCGATCTCCCGCCGTCTCAACATCCCGGGGACATGTGATAAACCGAACTTTTTCAAGCAACTTTATCACATGTCCCCGGG
>JAJZZT010000480.1 GCA_021797415.1 Bacillota bacterium | reverse complement strand
AAAGGCATGCCTGATTGTCCAGTTCCAGTTTGAGGTCGGTGTTGAGCAGCGTCTCATACCCTTCCCGGCCGCCCCAGAAAACGTAATTTTCGGCGCCCAGCCGCACCGCGACCTCAAGCCCCTTCTTGACCTGCGCCGCCGCATACGCGAAGACGTCCGCATCGCACGATGTCGCCGCGCCGTGCACAAACCGCGGATGGGAAAACAGGTTCGCGGTATTCCACAGCAGCTTCACACGGTCCGTCTTGAGGTAGCCGCGCAACATGTCGACCATTTCGTCGAGATAGCGGTTCGTTTCCCGCAGCGTATCGCCCTCGGGCGCGATATCCCGGTCATGAAAACAGACATACCGGACGCCCAGTTTCTCGTAGAATTCGAATGAAGCCTCCATCCTTCTCCTGGCCAGGTCCATGCCCTCGCTGCCGTTCCAGGGACGGCGCATGGTCGGCAGACCGAACGGGTCGTTGCCCTGCGCGGTAAACGTGTGCCAATAGCTCACGGCAAACCGCAGGTGCTCCTCCATTGTCTTGCCGGCCACGATCTCCTGCGGGTTATACTGCTTGAACGCCAGTGGATTGTCCGATTGCCCGCCCTCGTACTGAATATTTCCGACATCCGCAAAATACACGGCGAATCTCCCCTCCTGTCCGCTCCATCCGTCCGCTCCATCCGCCAATCACAGGTCAGTCGCATTCCGCCCGCCGCCGCGATCAGCGCCCGGCGTCCGTGCGTCCCCTCCTGCCGTTCGCAGCTCTCTGTTCCACTCTGTGCATATGCTCCACATGCGCCACTCCCCACTCGTGCATCATGTGCAGGATCGGTTGCAGCGTACGCCCGTGGTCGGTCATGGAATACTCCACTTTCGGCGGCACCTGGGGATAGACAACCCTGCGGATGAGATCTTCCTTTTCCAGTTCTCTCAGTTGGGCGGTGAGCATCTTTTGCGTGATTCCCGGTATGCGGCTCTTGAGCTCACTGAAGCGCATCGTTCCCCGCAACTGCAGGTGTCTCAGGATGACGGGCTTCCATTTCCCCACCACAATGCTGAGCGCCTGTTCAACCTTGCACTGGGATGGATCCTCGGCCATGGATCTTCCTCCTTTGCAGTATCCTTTCCGATACTATGGCACTTCTAAGTGCGTACTTCTCAATCTCGCCTGTAGATTGCATAATAGCACAAGCCGGAGGACATGATATAAAGTCCTCTGTCGGAATCTGGTTTATCCCATGTCCCTCTGGGAACGCAGCAACGAAAACATCACGAAATGCACCGCGCAAAGGAGGCTCATTTATGTCAACTACCACATCTTCCACCGACTTGTGGAAAGCGCTGCGCGGGCGGCGCACGATCTACGCGCTCGCCAAAGCGTCGCCGGTCAGCGACGAGCGCATCCGGGAGATTATTGCAGAAGCGGTGAAACACACGCCGTCGGCGTTCAATTCCCAATCCACGCGGATCGTCCTGTTGCTCGGCAAGCACCACGACAGACTGTGGGACATCACCACGGAAGTGCTCCGGGCGATCGTGCCGGATGGGCAATTTGAAGCGACACAGCAGAGAATGGACAGCTTCCGGAACGGCTACGGGACGGTCCTGTTCTTCGAGGATCAGCATGTCGTCGAGGATCTGCAGGAGAAGTTCGCCCTGTACCAGGACCGTTTCCCCGTCTGGTCGCAGCACACCAGCGCGATGCATCAACTGGTCGTCTGGATGGGGCTGGAAAGTGAAGGACTGGGCGCAAGCCTGCAGCACTACAATCCATTGATCGACGAAAAAGTGAAAGCGCAGTGGGGCCTGCCCGCCACCTGGCAGTTGCTGGCCCAGATGCCGTTCGGCAAGCCCACGGCGGCTCCGGCGGAAAAAACGTTCCAGCCGGTGGAGGACCGTTTCCGCGTATTTTCGTGATATCGCCTCACTGTTTCCTGCGCATCCGCGCGCGGGCGATCAGGATGACAAGGAAAAACAAGGCCAGACACGGCACTGCCCAGGCGGCCATCGTCAACAGCGACAAGGCAGAGGCGCCGAGAGTGGCCACCGCCAGATCCCACGCTGTCACGATCGGCGGCGGGGCGGTGCTGGAGAAGGTCGATGTCGAAAGCGTGAGAAAAACCGTCGACAGCTCGACCGACCGGCGCAAGGAATGCATCTGCGCAGACAGCGCCGCGATCTGGCTGTTGACCTGCGCCAGCGCCTGCTGGATCTGCAGCATGTCGCGCATGGATTGCGCCTTGCCGAACAGGCGCGTGTAGGCCGCGCGCTCGCTTTGCATCCACGGCGGGGATTCACCGCCGCAGCGCCGCCGCAGATCAGTTCCCGTCGTACCCCTGCGGATTCTGCGCCTGCCAGCGCCATGCGTCCGCGCACATCTCGTTCAGTCCGCGCCGCGCGCTCCACCCCAGTTCTTCGCGCGCCTTCGTCGGATCGCTGTAGCTGACCGCCGCGTCTCCCGGCCTGCGGCCGACCACCTGATACGGAACCCGGACGCCGGACGCGCGTTCAAACGCCCGCACCAGTTCCAGCACGCTGTACCCGGTCCCCGTCCCGAGATTGTACGCTCCGACGCCCGTTCCCGCCGCCACCTTCTCCAGCGCTTTCAGGTGGCCTTGCGCAAGGTCGACCACATGGATGTAATCGCGCACTCCCGTGCCATCCCTTGTCTCAAAATCGTCTCCGTACACCGAGAGCTCCCGCAGCTTGCCCACCGCAACCTGCGTGACATACGGCATCAGGTTGTTCGGAACGCCGTTTGGATCCTCTCCGATGCGGCCGCTCGGATGCGCGCCGACCGGATTGAAGTAGCGCAACAGGGCGACGCTCCAGCGGCCGTCCGCCTGGTGCAGGTCCCGCAGGATCCGCTCGATCATCTCCTTGGTTCCGCCGTATGGGTTCACCGGGGCAAGCGGCAGATCCTCCTTGAACGGGACGGCTTCGGACGCCCCGTAGACGGTCGCGGACGAACTGAAAACCAAGCGGCGCACCCCGTGCCGCGCCATCGTTTCACACAGGACCAACGTGCCCGTCACATTATTGTGGTAATACCGGACTGGCTGCGCGACCGATTCGCCCACCGCTTTCAGGCCGGCAAAATGCACGACCGCATCGATCTCGCACTCCTGAAAGACGCGCTCGACCTGCCCGGGATCCAGCAGATCCGCTTCATAAAAGCGCATGTCTTTCCCCGCAAGTTCCCGGATGCGCGGGAGAACCTGGCGCTTGCTGTTCGAAAAGTTGTCCAGCGCGACGACATCATGGCCCGCCCGCAGCAGTTCCACGCACGTATGGGCGCCAATATAGCCTGTACCGCCGGTCACAAGCACCATCATGATCCGCAACGCCTCTTCCCCTATAAGAGCCTGTTCAAAAAGAGGTCAGAACTGCGCGGGGCTTACCTGCCCTCTTTTTGAACAGGCTCTTTAATTCATTGATATGCACCTGTAAATTTTACAATATATTCACCAATGATGCCACCGTCTTTCTCCCTCCATTCTTCCTCCACGCTCCGTTGGCCGCTTATTTTTGCACAGTGACCGCACCCGCGTCCCTCCCCCGGACGTCCGGCGTCAAACGGTTGCGAACGGCGTACGCCGTCGCCTGGACGCGATTCTCCAGACGCAGTTTGCGCAAAATGTTCACCACATGGTTCTGCACCGTATTCGGGCTGATTCCGAGCGCTGCGGAAATGTCCTTGTTGGACGCTCCCGTGCTCAAGCGTCTCAATACTTCCCGCTCGCGCGCCGTCAGGCACTCCGCCCCCTCTTTGCACGGCGGTTCGCGCGTCAAATAGTCCTCCATGACCATGCGCAACAGTTCTTCGGGGATCACCATCCGCCCCCGGCTGATCCGGCGCACATCGCTCACAATCTGATCGCGCGCGGCAGATTTCAGCGCCAGACCCGCCGCGCCCGCGTGAAACACCTCGCGCAAAATGGACTCGTCGGCGGCGGCGGCCAGCACCAGCACACGTATCTCCGGACGGGCGTACCGCAACCGGACAATGGCATCGCGCGCGCAAAAACGCTGCGTCTCCCATCCGACGACCGCCACGTCGGGCGATACATCGCGGCAAAGATCGACCCCCGACTGGTCATTCTCCGCTTCCCCCGCCACTTCCAGGTCAGAAACAGCATTCAGAATTTCTTTAAGTCCAACGCGAAACAACGGGGCGTCATCGAGGAGCAACAGGCGGATTTTCTCATGCTGTGCGTTCATTCCGGTTACCTCTTCGCAGTGTTCTCGCCCTATGAACGCCACAGACGCCCATCCGGTTTTAGGCGCTGACAATCTGCCCAGAAAGAACGGCGGGTCCCTGCGGCTCAGAATCACCCCAGCGCGGTTCGAGCGTCACCACAATCCTGCCCCGCAGACCGCCCGGGGGAACCGGAACCACGATCCTCCCCGCCCCGTTGCTGTTGACAAGGAACTCGCCGAGGCTGCGCAGCCGGCCGTTTTGCTCCTCCCATACCGCATAGCACCCAAGATGCGACTGCATGGGCACCTCGGCCACCTGCACCAGAATGCGGCTCGCGTTTTGCGCCAACAACAGGCGAACCTGTCCGCGCGCGCCGGCAAAGGCGGACGTCGGGTGGAGCGCCGCGGCCAGCGCGCCCGGATTATCCCAGGAAGCTGCCAACCCCGCGGAACCGGACGGCCAGTGCGCTGCTTTGCCGTGTGCGCCGCCAGACTCGTTTGCCGTCGTCTTTCCCGTGCGAACGAAAGACGGCGGCTGGTTTGCGGGTCGCTCCGCGTGTTCGCTCCACGCGAACACGCCGCCGACCAACAGTGCGCTGACCGTACCCGCAATAAGGATTGCGCGGCGAAACCGCAGACGGCCGCGAACACCGCCCGCCCACTGCCTGCCGGGTGGTTTGGCAACCACCGCCTGCGCCGGTCCGTCCTCTCCAGGTTCCACCGGGCGATTGGGCAGACGGCGGGAGAAAGCGTGCTGCAGAACCGCGGACTTGGCCTGCGAACGACGATCCGGCAACCGCGCATCCGGGTGGAGCGTCATCAGCTCGGCGTGAACGGGCAACAACGCCTTCACGTCGCCGCGGCAGCGCGAACAACGCGCGAGATGCTGTTCAAACTGACTTACCTGGACATCGTCCAGCTCACCCATCACATATTCCAGCAAATGATCGTGCGTGACCGCATGATCACCGGCGTCCGGATTCATGCGTGTCTCCCCTTTCCCAATCCGACATGATGCCGCGCAATCTCAACAGTCCCTGATGGAGGCGAGTTTTCACGGTCCCCAGGGGAATGTCCAGCAGGGAAGCGGTCTCTTTTAGCGTAAACCCGCTGAAATACGTCATTTTCAGGATCAATCGCTGCTCTTCCGGGAGATCACCCAAGGCGTGAAGCAAGTCGAGTTTCAAGGAGGACATCCCCTCCCACCCCGCGCCTTGCGCATGCTCGCCCACCGTATGCGCCAGAAGCTCCACATCCGCCACAAATGTCTGCGGACGGCGTTGCTCATGGCGCAGGAAATCCAACGCGATGCGCCGGACCAGGACATACAGCCAACTGTGAAAATTGATCGCCGTGTAGCGCCGCGCGCCCGTGGTCCAGATGCGCGCAAACACCTCCTGCACGATGTCCTGCACCCTTTGCTCGTCGCGGATCAACTGCCGGGCGATCCGTTCGACGGTCAGTGCGTGCCGGTCGTACAGTTGCGCAAGCGCCGTTCCTTCCCCGCGGCTGATCGCCTCCAGCAGGTCGTCATCG
>JAJZZT010000396.1:1627-5749 GCA_021797415.1 Bacillota bacterium | reverse complement strand
GGAATTGCGTGAACAGTCGGAGATTGTCCGCATTGACGAGCAGGGGCACGTGTACACGTTCATTGCCACGGATCGGTCCGACCGGATACTTACGGTGTTGCGGTCCAATGAGCCCACTTTTTTGGAGGAACTCGATGTCGATTTTGAGGAATTGTTCGTGCAACTCATGGTCAAGGAGGGGTATGCGCGTGAACAGGTTCCATCTTGAAAATGCGAGGTCGTCTTTACCGTCGTATGATCGTCTTCCTGATCAACCCGGATTTTCATGTTCGTCAGGAGATCGGAAGAAGACGATCATGCGGGTCTCCTCGCATAGTGGACTGCTCTACAGAGAGTGGAAAATAAACCGGGCGGCATATGTGGTCATCATCGTGGGGCTGCTGGCGTTCCCCCTGCTCGGGTCGATCGCCAGGGCGGTCAATTCTGCCCAGTTGTCGCAATACTCGCCGGTCGACCGATTGACGGCGACGGTCTGGTACTTTGCGTGGTCGCTGCTTGCCTATCCGGTCCACAGAGCACTCTTCCTGCTCGCTTTCCTTGTCGGTGCGCTGTGCGGCTGGTGGACGGTGCTGACAGAACGCCGGGAATGGACCCTCGAATCGGCTCTCGTCGGTCCCGTCACGGTAAGCGACGTGCTGGTCGCCAAGACGCGCATGGCCATCATCTCCATCACCGTGGCGGCCTTGCTTGGATCGTTGGTGCTCACTGGCGAGTCGCTTGTCTACGCACCGCGCTGGATCGCCGTCGCGGAGGGGTTGCGCTGGCTGGTATTGACTGGCGGAACCGCTTTTGCCGCGTATGCGGCGGCGCTGCTTTTCTCCCTGCTGGCGGGAGAGGCCGCGGTCGCCGCGGCATGGGTCGTCCTGGCGTTTTCTCTGCCCATGGTCCTGTACGAATTCGCCATGGCCCTCATCACGCAGACGGCCGGCTATCCGTCTACAGTCGCCGCGATGGCGGTGGTCAACAGGATCCACATGGCCGCGCAAATCTTCATGCTCTACGACTACGGCAGTGGCATGACGGGTTTTTCCTCCACAGGGCCCAATCTGCTCTATCTCAATGAAGCATCCATCACGTGGATCCTGCTTGGCTGGATCGCTCTCGGCGTTCTGCTGTTCGGACTGGCGTTGCGCTTTGCGCGCGGCATGCCGCTCGAACGCTTCCGCAAGGCGTTTGTGGCGCCCGTCCTCGGCACCGTGACCTTTGCCGGGCTCATCGCAGCGGTCTCCAGCCTGTTCGGACTCTTGGCGGCCCACTTCGATCCGGGAGACCGGGGGTGGTCATTTTTGCTGATATTCGTCGTCGCGACAGCGGCGGCGGCGACCGGTCTGACCGCTCTTCTGAGAAGAGTACGTCGGCGCCGCGACGCGCGCAACGCACAGTAGACCTCCATGGCGCGGGCGCGCCGCCCACGAAGGATGAAAATTCGCTGCGTCACGGCCGTACGCCTAGCCAGCGGTGGGCTGGCGGAAGATGTCCCCGTGGGGCCACTCTGTGAGAAGAGTGTGTCACAGACTGGCCCCGGAACCGGCATGGGAAAGGATGGCGCCCGCCGGGCTCACGACCATGCGCCAGGTATGCTCCACCTTGCCGTTATTCCACGTTTCGCGCAATATGACCGCTCGAGTATAATAGAGTTGAAAATGAGAACGCAGGGAGGGGCTTGTGTGTTCTATAAGATCGACGATTTTGTGGGTGAATGGAAGAGCGAAGCGGCGGGAACGCAAAAAATTTTGGACGCCCTCACGGATGAGTCGCTCGCGCAGGAAGTCGCGCCAGGTTATCGCAGCCTGGGCCGGCTGGCGTGGCATCTCGTAGGAACGTACGGAGAGATGTTACCGCGGACGGGATTGACATTCCACGGACCGACAGACCATGATCCGGTTCCCCAAACGGCCCGTGCGATCGCCGATGCGTACAGACAGGTCGGAGAGGCGATGATCGCGGCGGTGCAGAGCCAGTGGAAAGACGACGCGCTGGCGGAAACCCGGGACATGTACGGCGAGGAGTGGAAAAATGGCGCCACGTTAAGGATGCTCATCCAACACGAGGTGCACCACCGTGGACAGATGACTGTGCTGATGCGGCAAGCGGGAGTACAGGTCCCCGGCGTCTACGGACCGTCCAAGGAAGAGTGGGCAGGATTTGGCATGCAGGCCCCCGAAGTGTGATTGCCGCGGTCAGTCTACAATAACCGGTCTTGATCTCCGCAAGACAACGAAAGCGAGGGTCACCAGCGCCAGACACGCCCAATAAACACTCCGGAATCCTGCGTACTGAGCCATGACGCCGGCGCCCAGGCTTCCGATCAATAAGCCAATCGTGGACCCGTTGGAGTAGATCGTTGTGGCAACCCCGGGCGAATCCGGCAGCAAATCCGTGAAGTAGCTCAGTCCATTGCCCATCACGATCGCGATGAACGCCGCCTGAAAAAGCTGCGCCACAATCAGTTCCCAAGCATAACTTGATACACTCAGGACGGTGTAGTAGAGGACCGCGACAAGGCAGCCGTACATCATGAGGGTGTGGTTCGATATCCTGCTTGCGAGGGCGCCGAGCGCAATCATGATGGGGATTTCCAGGGCTGCACTCACGCTCGTCACCAATCCCACATCCATATGGGTCCCGTGGATATCATTCACAATGAATAGCGGGGTGTTCATCATGTTGACGGCATTGACTGCGAACAGCATCGTAAACGCAATGAGCGGCAGCCTGATCTGCCTGTTTTTCAGCGGAGAAGTGCGCGTATGGCCGCCTCTCTTCATACTTCCTTGCGCTTTGCGGTGTGGCAGAAAGAGAAACAGCAGAGATGCGATGATCGCATAAATGATCGATGTTCCCAGGAAGAGTCCCTTGTATCCGAGAAGCCGCAGAATAATGGTTCCAGCCAATGGTCCCACTACAAATCCGAGAGACAGGAGAGAACGCAAGGTCGACATGGCAAAAGTCATATCGTCAAATTTGCGCGCTGCGGCGGACTCCCGTGCGTATGCGTACATTTGCGGCATCGCCGGAGCCCCCAATCCGTTGAACAGAGCCACGGTGAGTACCAAAATGAACAGGTTGTGAAAGATCAAATAGGAAGTATACCCGAATACTGATGAACACGTGGCAGAAATGATCAACCATTTTCTGTCAAGTCCGCTGTCCGAGCGTTTGGCGATCAGCGAGTTGACCACCACGCCGCTCAATCTGCTCACAGCCATGAACACACCGAAGGTGGAAACGCTCATTCCCAGGTCTTGTGTACAATACAGCGACACATACGGCAACGTCGTGGAAAGTCCGATTCCAATCAATAGCATGCAAATGACGAACAGACCATAACCTTTGATCCCAAACAGCCCTTTCAACCGCGTGTACAGGGGGAGTCCTCCTTGGATGTTGGATGTGCAAATCGTTGGGATTCGCTTTCCCGTATTTCGTGTCGCCAGTCTGTATGGCGTTAGATATCGAGCTTGCGGTTGCCGATCCGTTTGACGATTTCAGGGTCGTCGTGTGAAAAGAACAGGCTCTGATTGGTGTCCAAGGTGGAGATCTTCTCCATGTCCTCTTGGTCTAGTGAGAAGTCGAAAACATCGAAATTCTCGACGATTCGTTCTCTGCGAACAGACTTTGGAATCACAACGACTTCCCGTTGTATCAACCAACGCAAAATCACCTGAGCAACCGACTTGTTGTGCTTTGCGGCGATGGACGACAACACCATATTCTGGAACATACCGTTTCTTCCTTCGGCAAAAGGGCCCCAGGATTCGATCTGCACGTTGCTCTCTCTCATGAGCTTTGCACTTTCCGTTTTTTGGTTGAATGGATGTGTCTCGACCTGGTTAATGGCGGGGACGACTTCATTGTGGATGATCAAATCGATCAGGCGACCCATGTGGAAGTTGCTCACGCCGATGGCGCGAATTCTCCCCTCACGATAGAGATCTTCCATCGCGCGCCAGGAACCATAAACATCACCGAACGGTTGATGAATGAGGTACAAATCCAAGTAATCAAGACCAAGCCTCCGGAGGGAATTCTCGAACGCCTTCTTGGTGCGTTCGTAGCCAGTATCTTGAACCCAGAGCTTTGTCGTAATAAACAGTTGTTCTCGCCTCACGCCACTCCGCT
>JAJZZT010000396.1:0-1617 GCA_021797415.1 Bacillota bacterium | reverse complement strand
TCTTCGTTGAGATACGAAGCCGCCGTGTCAATCAGCCTGTACCCCGATTCAATCGCGTAAAGGACGCTCTGTTCACATTCAGTCGCGTCTGTGATCTGATAGACGCCAAAGCCGAGTATCGGCATCGCAACATCATTGTTCAGAATTACGTTTTGCATGTGAGATCCTCCCATACCAGTTCTCCGATCCATACCGCCATTATGCAACAGTTGAAAATGCGACAGGTATCCCATTTGTATCAGATCATTGCACAATCCTCTCAAGACCACTTCTGTGGTTGACGGATGTGCTCTATAATTGGGTGATCACGATTCAAGGAACGAGGCGGTGATCCGCTTGGCGCGTTTGCTGGACAGTCCCCAGGATATTCCCGTACTGGCTCCTCTATTTTAAGAAGGAAATTCTCTATCGCGTTCTGCAAGGACATCACGGAATGGCGCTCGGACAAATTGCGGTAGAAGGCAGCAAGAGCTTCCGCATCAGAGAAGTGATCAGGCACATCATGAACAACCTGGATCGGTCCCTCCGGATTGAGGAGCTTGCCGAAACCGCAAACATGAGCATTCCTTCACTTCACAGGCATTTCAAGGACGTAACAGCGATGAGCCCCGTCCAGTTTCAAAAACAGTTCAGACTGCAGGAAGCGCGGAGACTGTTATTGGCCGAGTCAATGGATGCCGCCGATGTCGCGTTTAGGGTAGGCTATGGAAGCCCATCACAATTCAGCCGCGAGTATTCCCGCATGTTTGGACGACCCCCGATAGAGGACGTGAAAACCTTGAGGTCGCAACATGGGCAAGGCATTCACGCGCGGTCTTTCAGCAAATGACAAGACTGAACAACGGGGAATGTCTCTCTGGGCGCCGCTCGAAGTTCCAGCCAGCTCGACGTTTGTGATGCCGCATTCGTGCGCGTTGGTGCCCCAGGAACTCTGCGGCCCGCGCGATGATTGCGGGCGGTCGGGTAACCGACGGGCCCGCAACATGATGAAGGAGTGGAATGGGAATGAGTCTAGACGGAAAAGTCGCGATCGTCACCGGGGCGTCGCGAGGCATCGGACGCCAAGTGGCCATCGAGTTGGCGCAATCCGTGTGAACGGCGGCTTCAATTAGGTCTGAATCACGGCAAATGTCCCCCGCCAGCGCGTATGCTGCAACCAAGGGAGTCGTGGAGCGGAGTACATGCCATTTGGCCAAGGAACTCAGACCAAACTGTGTTGCCGCTTTATTTGTGGTGCGCCCGAAGGGAATCGAACCCCTACCTCAGGCTCCGGAGGCCTACGTCCTATCCATTGGACCACGGGCGCGCATGACTCAAACATTATACACGGGGTGCGGAGTGATGCGCAACTCTCGGGAACAGTTTAAAAATTTTGGAAGTCGTTTGAGAGTTGTTCGGCTCGTTCTGGAACGCGGGATTTCTGTTCGTGCTTTTTCCTGCCTCAGTGGATTTTATCCCATGTCTCCTGACGGTATCGGCGGGAGTGGACGAAGACGCAACTCGCAAGACTGTCAAAACTGAGTGGCATCTTCGATTTACAAGGGTGAGCGCATGGCGTAGCATGAAGAAGATTGGGGGGGTCTTCGTGCGGGCAAGGTCGGCCTTTGGCGGATTGGT
>JAJZZT010000378.1 GCA_021797415.1 Bacillota bacterium | reverse complement strand
GACGAAATCCCGGTCCTGGAACAGCAACTGGACGGCCGCCGAACGGCCTGTCACGCCGTGTCCCCGTCTGCCGTGCCGACGCCGGCCGGGCAGGGTTGACGGACGCGTCAGAATGCTTCGTAGGATACGGCCATCTGCAGCGCCTGCATGGCGGAATGCGCACTGTACACGTTGTAGAGCACATTCCCCCAAACCCATTCCATCTGGGTGTATTCCGCCTGCGGCGTGTTTTTCACCACCAGGTTTCCGTTTGTTTCCGGAAGCAGGTGCGTGTGCAGATAGGCCACCATGCGCTTGGCCAGGGCGGTGTCCGCCGCATCACTCCCCGCCTGGACGTTGAACGTCCACAGTCCTTCATGCCAGCGAACCATCCCTAATTGATTGTAAATTTTCCCGATAATACCGCCGCCAAGCGCCACGGGGTGCTCGCGCAGACCAGCAAACTGCGGCGCCTGTGCCATCTGCGTCAAGAATCCGAGTGCCGCGGGCTGTCCGACATATACCTTCGCGCCAAACCAGCCGATCTGGTCCACCACGCCCTGCCCGGCGCTAGATTGCAGATTGACCTGATAATAATCCTTGCCGGACTGCGTGGACGCATGCAGAAGACGCGCCTGGGCCAAGGGCAGTCCGAGGCTCCGCGGCGCCTGCAGCGGCGCTGTCGTATTGCCCCGCAGACGGCCCATGGCCGACTGGACGGCGGCCGGGAAGGCAGCGGTCGGCATGTTGTACGGCTGTATGGACATCGCCATCGAAATGGCGGAAAGCGCGTGATGATAGTCCCACACCGTGTAGACCACATTGCCAAACGCAAAGGACAGGGAAGTGTGCTGCCCGTCTCCTCCATTGCTGACCGTCAGCAGCCCGTGCGTTTCCGGCAGGAGATGCGTATGCAGGTACGCCACGATCGATTCGGCCAATGACCGGTCCGCCGCGAAACCGGATCCCGTGATGCGCAGCGCCCACTCGCCCTCCCGCCATTCGATGGTACCGCCCGCGCCGCCCGCTCGCGGTACGTAGGCGTACAAACCCTGAATGCCATTGCCCAGATTCACGTCGGTGTATTTCACGAGCTGTTGACGGACTCCGGCAAAAGCGACCGGTTTCATCCGCAGCGCCACGTCCTGTACGGCCTGGCTTGCAGAAGATACACGCTGTGCGCCGAATCCCCCGATCACGGCGGCCAATCCGGTATTGGGCGGTTGGTAGAGCGCGGGACTGTTCAACCCGACGGGCGTCGTGGACACTTGGAGCGACACGTGGTAGCTGGCGGGGGAAGAGCTTGCAGTTGCCGCCAGATAGCCGCGCGTCACGCCGTTCGCGTGCCCGATGAATGTGGGCGCCTGCAGCGGCAGGCCGGTGCGTGCGGCGACATACGCCATGGCCTGCGCCACGACGGGGTTGAACGATGGCGGAGCCGCCGCGAAAGCCGGGGTACCGGCCGACAGTCCTGCAGCCAGCAGGCCCGCGCCCGCCAGCCCGGCGGCCACGCCCCGCCGCAGCAACCGTCCCGATGTGCGTTGATCCCTCGCAGAGTGCTTCATCCGTTTCGACACGGCTTTCTCCTCGGCGTTCAGGCCATGGAGGAAGCCGTACATTCACTTCCTTTCTTGTTCGAATGCGGTAATCTATGAATATGAGAAGAATCGTGAAACTCTTGCTGAATCCCACCGAAGAATAGGCTGGCATTCTTCGAAACACGCCCGAACAAGCGACTGCGTGTTTAATGCGGTCTGCCAATACGGTTGGACTGACGGCGAGAGAAACGGCGTTCGTCTGCACCACGCCACGTACCGGGACCTGCGGCTTTCGCTCCCGGATTTGCCCTCTCAACTGGTGATTGCGTCGCACGTGAAGGCCACCGAAGCTGTCAAGTCAGCCCTCGACAGGAAGATGAAGGGGTAAAAGGAACTCGCCCGGCCAAGCGGCGTCTGCGCCGCCTGGCCGGGAAGGTCCACCGCTTCCGCCGCGACTGCGACCATGTGATCAGTCGGTGAATCGTCGATTCTGCGCCTATTGGCTCCGTAATCGTGATGGAGAACCTGAACCACATCCGCACCCGAACCAGGCAGCGCGGACGCGAATCCCGTCGCCCTTGCACTCGTGGACATTTGCGCAACTGCGCGGGTTCCTGGAGTACAAGGCCGAAGCGAAGGGATGTCGTGTGGTGGGCGTGGACTCTCGCCTCACGTCGCAGATGTGCTCCCGGTGCGGCCCATGTGCATCGCGCCAATCGCAAGGCTCAATCCCGTTTCAAGCGCCAGGGGTGCGGATTCGAGTTGAACGCCGATTTGAACGCGGCTCGTAACATCGCACGGAAATATCTTGTTGGAAGTGGCAAGACTGCTCCGACGGGCTGCCGTCAATCAGCCTATCGCATCAGTCGCAAGGCTAGATGCAAGCTCCATCCTTTAGGGCGGAGTAGTTGACGCTGTCCCATCCTTTCACGAAGCGGTGGATCATGCGTTGTATCATTGGCCGTCAGGGACAGCGCCATAACGATCACGTATCCCATAGACGATTGCAGGTGCGCCAAGGTTTCATCCATATTCGTCCATCTTGAAAATGCAATTCTACTGCCAGCCGTCGCCACGACCGTCCATGGATAAGATAGAGTCATCGGTGGAGAGTGGAAGTGTCAATCCCAATCCTCGACGGATGCCCACTGGATAAAGGGCGCGCCATCCCTGTTCCCGAGCACGCCCACCCAGACGGCGTCCGACGGGCCGTCGCACAGGTACTTCTCCAGGATGAAGCGGTTGGCCGTCGACATCTCCTTTTCCAGCATATCCGCCATCGGAATCCAGTGCAGTGTCCCTTCCGCGGTCTGTCTCAGCGCGCGCGTATTTGTCATGCCAAAAAACACGTACTGCGTGCGGATCTCGTGCAATCTGCGGCGCATCACCATCGCCTGCAGGCGGAAATCGTGAATCCGGTGCGCCGCGATGCCCGTTTCCTCTTCGATCTCACGCAGGGTGCAGACGGCCGGATCGCTGATCTCTTCCGGTTCCAGGTGCCCCCCGATGCAGGCCCACAGCCCGGGCGCGATACGCATCGTATCCGACCGCTTCATGAGCAGCACATCGGGGCCGTTGCGCAGATAGGCGCAGGTCATCTGCCGCAAACGGATTGTCATCCTGACCACTTGCCCTCCAGCGAGAATTGTTCCTGCGGCCCAAAGGACAGATTGACGACAATCGTTGCCTGCAGCGCTTCGCCCGCAAACCGGAATGCCATGGTCCAGAAAAACGGCGTTTCCACAAACCGCGCCACGACCACCAGCACATCCTCCGCCCGCCACTGGCAGGACGCCGCAAACGGCTCCGGACGCCCGGAAAGCGATGAGACGCCTTGCGCAAGATGGCCGATCCCGCATGCGATCGCATGCTCGCCATCATGATTCGCAAAGGTGACGACGCAACCGTCCTGCTCCCAGGCGAAGCGGACGGCGGTGAATCCCTGCGCATTGCTCGCGATGGCATAGTTCGCCGCACCAGAAGTCCGCGGGGCAGCCTGACCAGGACCGACAGGCGGCAAGGCAAGAGCGGCGAGACGTTCTCCAAGTTCCTCCTGCGCATCCGCCGCCGCCGCAGCGACACGGTCGTCCATCCCTGGGAGCAGGTGCGCAAAAGCGGCGTCAAGCACCTGTTGCATTTGGCGGACCCCGCTCGTGATGGCCAACACGGCATCCTGTTCCGGAAATACCACACAAAACTGGCCAAATGCTCCGTCTCCACGGTATGCGCCGTGACGGCAGCGCCAGAACTGGTATCCATAACCCTGCGTCCAGTCGCTTGCAGAGTCAGCGCCATTTTCCATTTTGCGGCTGGTCGCCTCATCCACCCATGCGGCGGGCAGGATGCGGCCACCGTTCCACATGCCCCGCTGCAGGTACAGCAACCCGAATTTAGCGATATCCTCCGTTTTGAGGCGCAGGCCAGAGCCGCCGATACTTCGTCCGCGCGGACACGTGTCCCACTTGGCGACGGCGATCCCGAGCGGCGCAAACAGCCGCGGTCCCAGATACTGCTCAAGTGTCTGGCCGGTCACCCGCTGCACGATCGCAGACAGCATATAACTCGCCCCGTTGTTGTACACAAAATGCGTTCCCGGCTCATGAACGACAGGCTCCTGGAAAAAACCCCACACCCAGTCCTCCTCGTGGCCCTCTCGTGACAGCCGCGCATCCTGCGCATGCCCGGTGCTCATGGACAGCAGGTGGCGGATCCGCATGGCGGCCAGATGGCCTTCCGCGGGGACGGAGATGTACTCCGGGAAAAAGGAATGCACGAAATCGTCCACCGTGATCAGACCGTCCGCAACCGCCAGTCCCACCGCGGTCGACGTAAAGCTTTTCGTCAGGGAAAACAGCATGTGCGGCGCAGTGGCGCGATACGGATTCCACCAGCCTTCGGCGGCAACCGCCCCATGCCTGATCAGCATGAAGCTGTGCAGTTCCAGTTGCAGCTCGGAGACCGCGTCAAGAAACCCCAGCACAGCTTGGGCGCTGACGCCGCATGCATGCACACCAGCGCGCGGCAATCTTTCCATCACGTACGCCACTCCTCACAAAACCGCAGAATGTCATCGCTTTACTCTATCTGATTCATGCGCGTCTGTACAATCTATCCTCGGAGGGCGGCGATGATCTCATCGGTCTTTCGCAGGCGGCCGACGCGGGGAAATATGTACTTGCAACTGTTCTCGTGCTGTGCCGCATCCATTGCGGTCATCGCATCCTCGGCAAACACCTGCTGATACGCGTGCTGGTACGCTTCGCGCGCTGTCGTTTCGACGCCGATGTGCGTCGCGATGCCGCACAGGACGATCGTGTCGATGCCGCGGCGGCGCAACTGCAGGTCCAGGTCCGTGCCAAAGAACGCGCCCCACTGCCGCTTGGTCACCAGATGGTCGGTCGCCGCCACGTTTAATTCCGGCACCAGTTGCGCCCAGTCCGCCGGCCGTTCCCACCCGACCGACCGCACCGGCTCGTCCGTGACAGGGCGGAGCATGTCCTTTCCGTCGGTTGTGTTGACATTGACCAGCACGACCAGTCCGCCCGCTTTGCGGAACGCATCGGCCAGCCGGGCGGCCCGTTCGACCACGGCGGTAGCCGGGTATGGCGCGCAGGGCATTGCAGCGATTCCTTTCTGCAAATCGATCACAACAAGCGCCGTCCGCGCAGGATTCAGTTGAAGTTCAGCCATGTCCATTCCTCCTCATTGCACTGCTGCGAAATGAGTCCACACACCGCACAGTCTATCTTTACTTACTCCTCACGTCAACGTCAGAATGATACATGTCATGATGATGTGAACGTGCCCCGTCTCTGCCAGCCATCGGGATCCCCGTCTTCTCTCCAGTCGGTCTTATCGCGCTTCTACACATCCTCCAAATCCAGCCCCAGGTGAGCGCGCAGCGCGGCCTTGCCCGCCTTCGTGACCACAACCGCCCGCCTGCCGACGACGCTCCCCCCGGAACCGCGCGCAAACCAGCCCAGTTCGAACAGGCGCTCCGTAAGGTGGACAGCGAGCGGACCCGCCAGGTGTTCCGTGCGCTCCGTCCAGTCAATGTGCAACGGCACGTCCCTGCGCGTCCCGTCCCAAGCAACGCCGAGTTCCGCAAGCCAGGCAAGCCCCGCATCGGTCAGGCGGCAGCCGGACGCCGCGGGCTCAAAGTACCCGCGCGCCATCACAGCCTCTGCGATCGCCACCCCCACGCGACCCGCCACATGATCGTAGCAGGTACGGGCGTAG
>JAJZZT010000387.1 GCA_021797415.1 Bacillota bacterium | reverse complement strand
CGGTTTTTCACATAATCCCCTCGCGTTTGAGAAACGCCAGACTCGCGGCCACGCTCTCCAGTGAATCGCGCCGGCAGATATCCTGTTCCACAAACAGATAGCGCGCCCCGGCCTTCCTGGCGGCCGCCGCGATATCGGCGATCGGCAGGATGCCGGCGCCAAGTTCCGCAAACTCGCGCCCGTCGCCCGCCGCCATATCCTTCAGGTGCGCGAGCGGACAGCGCCCGGCCATCTTGTCCAGGTACTCTATCGCACTCAGATCTGCGCGCTCGATCCAGTATGTATCGAGTTCCGCCTGCAGGTTCTCCGGCGCGGCCGCCGCGTACAACAGGTCGAAGCCATACTCGCCGGATTGCGTGACCCGTTCGAACTCAAACGCGTGGTTGTGGTAACACAGCGTAATCCCGTGCGCCGCACACGTCGCCCCCACCTCGTTCAACCGTTCGCCCAGCGCGCGGTAGTCTTCGACATGGCGTCTCATCTCCTCCGGCAGCCACGGAAAAACGAGATAGGCGATGCCGAGCTCCTGCGCGTACTCGATCTCGCGCAGCGGCTCCCGCAACACCGCGCCGGCGTGCGCGGAGACCGCGCGCAAGCCGAGATCGTCGAGCGCCTTGCGCAGATCCTTGGCCGCCATGTTGCCGTATCCCGCAAATTCCAGATGACGGTATCCAATCTCCGCCACTTTCCCCAACGTTCCGATAAAATCCTTCTGCAAATGATCCCTGACTGTATACAACTGCAAACCGATTTCAGCCATCCTGTTCATCCCTCCACCTGAAAATGGCCATCGCACAATCTCTCTCCCTGCCCGGGCGGCGCGCCCGCAACCGGGCAACCCGCCTCTCAACTATAGCACCTTCAGACGGTCAATACGAAAAAAGTCGCGCATGCGCCTGTCTTTCGACCGCGCATGCGCGACTCTTCCCGGCGCGCCCGGTATATCCGGCGCGCCTGTTTCATCGATCCGCCCTTCGTTTACCAACCGGAGGACTTCGAACTTGACGACGAGGAGGAACCTGACGACGAACCCGCCTTCCCTCCTGTACTGGAAGTTGTCGTCACCCCCGCTTTCGCCCCGGCTTTGGCATAGGGCTTGGTGGCCGACGCGCCGCCCGACGCGCCCCACCCACTCGCCATGCTTGCGTTGGCCCGGCCGTAATTCGCAAAGAAATCCGTGCTGGCGAACCACGCCATCATCTTCCCGCCGCTGACCGGACCGATCAGAACGACCGGATCAGCGTGCCGCGCGGGCAGTTTGACGTTGGCGTTGATCGTGAAGACGCCCTTCGGTGAAAGCTTGACGGGAGCCGTCACCACTGCGGGGCCATTCGCAAATGTGATTTCAGCCGCCACCTGCGTGAAGCCGGCCGTCGTGCCCCCGAACGCCTTTGGAATCGGCGCGCCCGTATTCATGAATCCCTGTTTCGGAATCAGCAGCCATTTTCCTGACGCCGACAGATGGCCACCTGTCAGGACCGCCCGACCGGACACGATCCACGGCGCCTTTCCGGCCGCCACGCCGCGTACGGTGACATTCGGAATATTGCCGTAAATCGGACCGTTCAGCAGATCTGTGGGTTGCGCCGTACGTTGCCCCGCCGCGAACACGGAGCTGGCTCCGACAGCCGCTACGACGGCCACCGCGGCTACCGCCGGGATGATGAGAAGACGTCCTTTCCTTTTTGCCCTGGACAAGTGAGGCACCTCCGATCGCACTTTCGTTCTGCCGGCCGGGTGCAAACCTCACCCGGCCTGTGGATGTTACACCCACATGAACGGCATGGACCGACCGACGGTTTTCACTCATCAATATCCCGATATTCTGAAAATGCGGCGTCGGTCGGCCAATACGCCTGTTGCCGGCAGTCGCTCACCTGTCTGGCGTACTCCTCCTCGTCCCAGCCGCGCAGCACGCCCATCGCCCTGGCGAAAAGCGGCAGCGCGCGCTGCGCGGCAGGCCCGCCAAACCACGCCAGGCCAGTGCGCCGAACGACCACGTCCGCCAGTTGCACCGCCCCCTCATGCTCGATCAAGTAGGACAATTCCCCATGCAGCAGAGGTACCTCCGACGCGATGCGGTCAAGCGACAGGCCGCGCTCGCGCGCGTGCAGCACGACGCGCTCCGCCTCATCGCCATAGCGCCGACACAGCCAGACCGCGTCTTTCTCCGTCATGGAAACAAAGTGGGCAAGGCGTTTCGCTTCTTTTAACTCCCACTCGATCCTGCCGCGCGGAGGGATCGTGAGACCGCCCGGCAGCGGCAGCACCGGCGACAACTCCGCCGCGCGCGCGCGCAGCGCGGCGGGCGTCTCAGAATCCATGCGCGCGAGCACCCCGTGCACGTGTTCCATGACCTCCTCGGCCATCCTGCGCCAGGCCGTCAGTTTTCCGCCGGCGATTGTGATGAGCTGGCTTTCGGATACGTACACCTGGTCGCGCCGCGACACGTCCTTCGTCGACCGGCCGGGTTCCAGCACGAGCGGGCGCACGCCGGACCACCGGCCCGCGATATCGCCCTGCCCGATGTGCGCTTCCGGAAATACCGCATTGACCAGATCGAGCAGGTACAGCACATCGCGCTCTTCGATGGGCGGATGGTACAGATCCCCTTCGTACGCCTCGTCCGTTGTCCCGACAAACGTCATGTCTCCCCGCGGAATGATGAACAGCAGGCGGCCGTCGGGCGTCTGTACCGCAAACGCGTGTTTTACAGGCAATCGGCCGTGCGCAACCGCCACATGCACGCCGCGGCTGTGCAACACCATCTTTTGCCCGTTTCTACCGGCGTGCTCGTCATCGTGCTGCACAATGCGCTCAATCCACGGTCCCGCCGCGTTCACGACCGTTCTGCCGCGCACCGCGGCGGTGCGCCCCGTCACCTCGTCGACCACGGCGACGCCGCCGACGCGCCCATTCCCGGAGGCATCCCCGTCGCCGGAGGTCACATGTTCGCCACCGTACAGCAACCCGGCGACGCGCGCGTAGTTCAACACGAGCGCACCCAGTTGTTCGGCCGCCCGCGCGATGGTCACGACACAGCGCGCATCGTCCGTAAGGTATTCGTGGTACAATACACCGCCCGTCAATCCATCCTCATTCACGGCGGGTTCCAGAGCCAGCACCTCTTCGCGCGTCAGCACCACCCGCTGTTCATTGGGCGCAACGTTGGCCAGGCGGTCGTACAGCCAGACGGCCGTTCCCATGACGAACCGGCCGTACTTCATGGACCGGTAGACGGGCAGCAGAAAAGGCAGCGGCGAAACAAGGTGCGGCGCCAGGCGCTGCATCCCCTCCCGCTCGCGACCGCCCTCGCGGACGAGCAGGAACTCCGCGCGTTCCAGGTAACGAAGGCCGCCGTGAAACAATTTCGTCGATCTGCTGCTTGTGCCCGAGGCAAAGTCCCGCGCTTCCAGCAGGGCGACGCGCAACCCCGCCAGCGCTGCTTCGCGCGCGACACCGACACCCGTGATCCCGCCGCCGACGATCACCACGTCAAATATGTGCTCCCGCAAATAATCGAGACGCCGCTCTCTCTTTGCCGCCGAAAGAGGAATATCGTGCACTCCCCGCTCCCGCCTTTCACCACCGCGACATCCTGTGCAATGGGGGTCTATCATAATGATACCAGGAAACCTTCCGGTTGCGGGCAACCCCTATCAGTGCGTGTCCGAAAAGGGGCGAGGTAAGATGCAAGCAGGGGTTTCGCGAAGCCTGGGCAGGCGCGCGGAGTGTACGAAATCGGTACATGAGCACGCCTGTCCAGCGCGAGCCAGAGCCCTGCGCCGCAGAGTTCTCGACCCTTTTCGGACAACCTCTATCAGCCCTCGCGCCGCACATGGTATCATGGGAAAACAACGCTTGGGAGGTCTGTCCTTATGAGCGCTTCGCTTGCGCACGATCTCGTCGCGTGGCGGAGGCACCTGCACAGCAACCCGGAAATCAGCTTCCGGGAATTCGCCACCGCCGCCTACATCGAACAGCAGTTGCGCGACATGGGTCTCACACCCAAGCGTATCGCGCAAACCGGCGTGTACGCCGACATCCCGCTGCGGCCGAACGAACCGGTCGGGCCCATGGTGGCCGTGCGCGCGGACATCGACGCGCTGCCTATCTCTGAAGAAACCGGCCTGCCCTATCGCTCGCAAAACCCCGGCGTCATGCACGCCTGCGGTCACGACGGCCACACGGCCATCGCCCTTGGCGTCGCCCGCCGTTTGCTGGACCTGCGCGACGCAAAGTCCCACAGCCTCACGAACGGGACGGTGCGCGTCTTTTTCCAGCCTGCGGAAGAACTTCCTCCAGGAGGTGCGCAACCCATGATCCGCGACGGCGTGCTCGACGGTGTGCAGTCTTTGATCGGACTGCACCTGTGGAGCTTTCTGCCGCTCGGCGTGGCGGGCGTCTCCTATGGCGCGCTCACCGCCAACGCGGACGCATTTGCGGTGAACGTTCTTGGCAAAGGTGGGCACGGAGCCCTGCCGCACAAGAGTGTCGACGCACTGTTCGTCGCCTGTGAACTGGTTTCGCGCTTCCAGGCCGTTGTCAGCCGACAGACAGACCCGCTGGAACCCGTCGTGGTCACGGTGGGCACCCTGCACGCCGGCACCGGATACAATATCATCGCCGACTCGGCCGCCCTGACAGGGACTGTGCGCACGACGTCGGACCGTACGCGGCGCCTCGTTCGCGAGCAACTCGCGCACGCCGCGCAAACCGTTTGCGAAACGTACGGCGCCCGAGCGGAATTCTCTTGGAAGGACGGCTACCCCGCAGTGATGAACCATGAACCGGTCGCGCGAGTCTTGGAACAGGTCTGTCGGGAAAAACTGGGACAAAATTGCGTGGAACACGTCCGTCCGACGATGGTCGGCGAAGACTTTTCCTATTATTTGAAAAATAAACCTGGCGCGTTCCTGCTCCTGGGAATGGCGGACAAGGACTTGTCGACTGATTACCCGCATCACCATCCGCGTTTTGCGCTTGCCGAGCGGATGATGGAACCCGGCGTGGACATCCTGGTGGAAACGGCGCTGCGCCTGTTGGACGGTGACGTTGTCCGCGCCTAGGGGACTTTATCACACGTCCCCCAGCTCACAATTTGACCGGAGAGGTTGGGTCTGATGTCGCCGCATGAACTCCTGCTGAATTACGGATACGTGGGCATCGTGGCCGCCCTGATTTTGGAATTTCTGCTCATTCCTTTTCCGGCCGAGACCATTCTCGTGGTTTCCGGCTTCATGTGGCACGAGGGCCTGTTCCATATTGTGCCGCTGCTTGTGATCGCCACGCTGGCGTCGTGGACAGGCTCCTACATCGCCTACTGGATCGGGCGCCGTTTTGGGCGTCCCGTCCTGCTGCGCTACGGGCGCTACGTCAAGCTGGATGAAAAAAAGCTCCTGCGCGCCGAACACGTCTTCGCGCGCTATTCGATCGCCATTCTAGGCATCGGTCGCTTCATCGCATACATTCGCGTGCTGATCGCCTACGTGGCGGGAATCAACAAGATCAACCAGACGCTGTACCTCATCATCACGATTATTTCGGCGTCTCTGTGGGCGGCGACCTTCATCATGCTGGGCGCGGTCATCGGCGCAGAGTGGCACCGCATCGCCCTGTGGATCATGGCGCACCGGGCGCTTTCCGCAGCCGTCGGGGTGATCCTTGTCGCGGCGCTCGTCTGGTGGTGGATCCGCAAGCGCAAAAAAGCGCAGGCGAACCGTTCGCGCGACGTCGAGTCTGTCTGAGCAGCGTCTTCCCATCCGCTGTTCAGGAGG
>JAJZZT010000098.1 GCA_021797415.1 Bacillota bacterium | reverse complement strand
TCTTGGCGGGGTACGTGGACCGCCTGGCATTGGCCAAACACGTGACTCCGCACACACTGAGACACACATTTGCCACGCATCTGCTGGAGGGCGGGGCTGATCTGCGGACGGTTCAGGAGTTGCTCGGCCATGCGACCCTGTCCTCGACGCAGATTTACACGCACACAGCGAAGGAACACCTGGCGCGAGTCTACGACAGGGCGCACCCCAGAGCCTAGGGGACTTGAGCACGCTACAGGTGTCTGTTCAAAAAGAGGACGGATAAGATTTGCGCAGTGCAATGGGACATGGGATAAGCCGAGTGTGCAGTGGACTTTATCCCATGTCCCATTGGAAGCAGCCAGAAATGCGGACCGAGCGTATGTTCTTGGGTACGTGAGGGAGCATTTCCGGCGATGACTCCGCCAGCGCCAGAGAGTTCCGGCCCCTTTTTGAACAACCTCTACAGGAAGGGGGTGTCGTGTGGAAGCGATTCGCGGTACCACGATCTTCGCGATCCGCACCCGACAAGGCGGGGCAATGGCCGGGGATGGCCAGGTGACGTTCGGCAATTCGATGATCATGAAGTCGTCGGCCAGAAAAGTCCGTCGGCTCTACCACGACCGGGTGATCGTGGGGTTTGCGGGGAGCGTCGCCGACGCCATGGCGCTTTCGGAAAAGTTTGAGCAAAAACTGGAGGAGTTTCATGGCAATGTTTCCCGGGCGGCTGTGGAACTTGCGAAGTTATGGCGAACGGATCGGATGCTAAGCAAGCTTGAGGCGATGCTGATCGCCCTTTCGCAGGATTGCCTGCTCCTGATTTCCGGAACGGGCGAAGTGATCGAGCCGGATGACGGAGTGTGCGCCATTGGTTCGGGCGGAGCGTACGCCCTTGCGGCAGGCAGGGCTCTGATGCGCCACGCCGATTTGTCCGCCAGGGAGATCGCGGTGACCGCGCTTTCGATCGCCGCAGAAATCTGTGTATACACCAACGATAAACTGACGGTCGAAGAGGTATAGGCAGCGGGCTGTCTGCACCAGCATGACTGCAGAGAACGTTTCACAAATGCAAATGACCGAGCGGGGGGACGCGCATGCAGTCTCTGTCGCCGCGGCAGATTGTCGCGGAGTTGGACAAATACGTGGTGGGGCAGGCGGAGGCGAAGCGCGCGGTGGCGATCGCCCTGCGAAATCGCTACAGGCGGGACAGGCTTGCGCCCGATCTGCGCGATGAGGTGGCCCCGAAAAACATTCTGATGATCGGACCGACCGGTGTTGGCAAGACGGAAATCGCGCGCCGTCTCGCGCGTCTGACGGGGGCGCCCTTTGTCAAAGTGGAAGCGACAAAGTTCACGGAAGTGGGATATGTGGGCCGCGATGTCGATTCCATGGTGCGCGATCTGGTGGAGACGAGTATCCGGATGGTCAAGGCAGAGCGGATGGAGCGCGTGAGCGACCGCGCCGAGAATGCGGTGACCCAGCGCCTGCTCGAAGCGCTGGTTCCGGAACCGCGGGCGGACAGGGGATTCAAAAACCCCCTGGAAATGCTGATGATGTCGTCCGATGACAGGCGGCCCGAAGCGTCGGAGAACATCCGGATGGAGCGCGAACGGTTGCGGCCGGATTTACTGGCGGGTCGACTCGATCAGCGCATTGTGGACATTGTGGTCGAGGAAGTCGCTCTTCCGGCCATGGACCTGATGCCCGGAGTAGGTCCCGAAGGAATGGGAAACTTACAAGAGATGCTCGGCAATCTGGTTCCAAAGCGCAAAAAACATCGCAAGGTGCCGGTCGCGGATGCGCGCAAGATACTGTTGCAAGAAGAGGCGCAAAAGCTGATCGACATGGATGATGTCCACGCCGAGGCGGTGCACAGGGTTGAGGAGTCGGGCATGATCTTCATTGACGAGATTGACAAGATCGCGTCGCGGGAGAGCCGGGGCGGGGTGGACGTGTCGCGCGAAGGGGTGCAGCGGGACATCCTGCCGATTGTGGAGGGATCGACCGTCGTGACCAAATACGGCCCGGTCAGAACCGACCACATCCTGTTCATCGCCGCCGGGGCGTTTCACATGTCCAAACCGTCCGATCTCATTCCGGAACTCCAGGGTCGCTTTCCTATCCGCGTCGAATTGGCGAGCCTGTCCGCCGACGACATGGAGCGGATTCTGACGGAACCGGAGCACGCATTGTTGACGCAATACGCGGCATTGCTCGCAGTGGAGGATGTCACCGTCACGTTTTTGCCTGACGCGGTCCGCAAAATGGCGGAAATCGCCGTGCAGGTCAACAGCGCGACAGAAGACATCGGAGCGCGCAGACTGCACACGCTGGTGGAACGGATGCTTGAGGAACTGCTCTTTTCAGCTCCGGATATCGGTTCGCAGACGGTGGTCATCACGGTGGAGTACGTTATGGAGAAGCTGTCGGCGATCGTGCGCGACCGCGATTTGAGCCACTACATTCTCTGAAATATGGCAAGATGAAGAAATAACAACAGGAAAATGCGCAGTATGGGGGCGCATCAGGAGGAATTGAAAATGGATCTGCTGGCGAAAACACGCAGAATCAATCGATTGCTGCAACGCGCGGGACAGTATGTGGACTTTCAGGAAGTGGCCGAGGTTTTGCGCGATGTCATGAACACGCATGTGTACGTGGTTTCCCGCTCAGGGAAGATCCTGGGCGAAGCGTTGCAAACCGAGGCGACAGCCGCACAACTGCGCGCCGACGCGCACGCGTCGCGCGTGTTTCCTTCGGATTACAACGCGACGCTGCTGCGGCACGACGCCACGGCGTCCAACCTGTCGGACGAGGATCCACTGCAGGCGCTGGCCGACGACGGCGATCAGGAGGACGGCGCGAAGTACTCCACCATCGTTCCGATCGTGGGCGGCGGCGAACGGCTCGGCACGCTGGTGCTCGCGCGCGCCGACCGCGAGTTTACGGAAGAGGATCTGCTGCTCGGAGAATACGGCGCGACGGTTGTCGGCATGGAGATCCTGCGGTCCAGGGCGCACGAGATTGAGCAGGATACGCGGGCGCGCGCGGTTGTGCAGATGGCTGTGGATTCACTCTCCTACAGTGAATTGGAGGCGGTTGACCACATTTTTGCGGAGTTGGACGGGAGCGAGGGGCTGCTCGTGGCCAGCAAGATCGCCGACCGGGTCGGCATCACACGCTCCGTGATCGTCAACGCGCTGCGCAAACTGGAGAGCGCGGGCGTTATCGAGTCGCGTTCGCTTGGCATGAAAGGGACGTATATCAAAATCCTGAACGACAAGTTGCTCCCGCAGTTGCACAAGGTGCGGAATCGCTGAATAAACGGCGCGACGCGCCGGAAACAGGGAATATCTCGACAAATTTGTCGGGTTTGTCGATTTTTCAAGAAGGGGTTTGTCGATTGATGTTGAACTGTCTCAATGGAGAAGCGAGTGAAGTCTGGGGGTGAAAGCGAGCCGTGTCGACACTTGATTCGGTGATGTTCGGAGCGCTGTCGTCCGCCATTTCCGCCAGCCAGGTGCGCCAGCAGGTGGACGCGAACAACATCGCGAATGTCAACACGCCGGGATACAAGGAACAGACCGTTCATTTTGCCAGTCTGTTGCGCGCCAGTTTGGCCGCTTCGGGGTGGAATCCTGCGGGAACCGGCTCTCTGCCGATGGCGGCGAACAGCGGACGCGACCTGACCAACTCTGCAAATCCGCTGTCGGTTCAGCCGGTCGTTACATCGGCAAGCCCTTCTTCGGGCGGTGTGCAACAAAACGCCGTCATGAGCGACATGGCGGTCAACCAGATTCAGTATGGGGCGCTGGTTCAGGAAATGACCGACCAGTTTACCATGCTGAGGACGGCGATTCTTGATTAGGACCCGGTCGATTTTTTAGGGACGCCGGGGATGCGCCCCGGATGGTTGATGGTTCTTCGGGGCGGAAGGATCACTGTGGGGAGTTGGACGGATTGGGACTGTATTCCGGACTTTCGATCAGCGCATCGGGCCTGACGGCCAACAGCCTGTGGATGAGCGTGATCGCGAACAACATCGCCAACGCCAACACCGGCAGGACGGCCCAGGGCGGACCGTACCGGGCGGAGGATGTGGTTTTCACGCCCTCTCCCCTGTCGTTTGCGCAGACGTTTCAGGGAGCCGTGGCACAGGGAAACGCCGGTTTTTCCGGCGGCGGCGTGCGGGTGGCGGGCATCGTGGGGGATCCCAGCCCGTTTAAGCTGGTTTACGATCCGACAAACCCGAACGCGGTGAACGGTTATGTGCAGATGCCGAATGTCAGCCTGTCCGGCCAGATGATTGACCTGATGACGGCGTCGCGCGCGTATCAGGCCAATGTGACCGCTTTTAGCGCGACGAAGACGATGAATGTCGAATCGATCAATCTCGGGAAGTAGGTGAGGCGCATTGGCCATTTCGCCGCTTTCCGCGATGTTGCCGGCCGTGAAGACGACGGGTGTGGGCGGTGCGTCGGCGACAGGCGCAACCGGGTCGCCGGGAGGGTTTCAGACAGTGCTGGATCAGGCGTTGCAGGGGGTGAACGGTCTGGTGGCCAAGTCGGAAAATCTGGGGATCGCATTGGCTTCCGGCACTGCTCCCAGCATTTCGAGCGTGATGATCGCCGCAACGCAGGCTCAACTGGCGGTCGATCTGACGGTCCAGGTCCGCGACAGAGTGGTTTCCGCCTACAACCAAGTGATGAACATGCAAATATAACGTGCACTTACAGCAGGCGGCAGGGTGATGCGAGAAATGGAGTTTGACATCGCAGCGTGGTTAAGCCGACTGCGGACGTATTATCAGGGTCTTGATCTCCGAAGACGCAGAAACTGGCTTTTGATCATTGTTTTTTTTATCCTGACGGTGGCCGTGTTGTCGATTGCGCTTCTCAATCCGAGGTATCAGATGGTGTTTTCCAACCTCGGTACGAAATCGGCAGGCCAGATCGCACAGAAGCTTGGCAGCATGAAGATACCCTATCGCTTGCAGGGCAACAACATTCTGGTGCCGGCTTCGGATGCCAACAAGGTGCGCATAGACATGGCCATGGTCGGCCTGCCGTCAAGCGGATACGTGGATTACTCTCAGATATTCCAACAGGGGAATATATTCGGTCTGTCCAGTCAGGAATTGAATCTTCAGACGCAGAGTATTCTGCAGGACCGGATTGCCCAGGCGATTGATTCCATCAACGGTGTGAACAGCGCGGTGGTCAACATTGTCCCCGCGCAGACGCAGACATTCCTGGATCCGGGCGTCGACCTTGGCGCAAAGGCCTCCGTGGTGCTGGATATCGCACCGGGCACCGCGCTGCTGCCGGGGCAGGTGACCGGGATTCAGGAACTGGTCGCGCACTCGGTCTCCGGCCTGTCGGCCGCCAGCGTCAGCGTCGTGGACCAGTATGGCAACGATCTTTCGTCGATCAGCGCGGCCGGAGCCGCCTCCACGCTTTCCGGAGGCATCCAGCAGGAACTCGCCGTGCGCCAGCAGTTGGCGTCCAGCGTCCAGCAGGAACTGGATGCGAGCCTGCAATCTTTCGTCGGGCAGGGGAACGTGTCGGTCGTGGTCAATCCGATCGTCTCATTCAACCAGGTGCAGCGTCAGCAGCATCAGGTGACCGCAGGCCCGGCGCTGTCTGCACAGGCATCCTCCTCGTCGGCCGCGGGCGTAAACGGAACGGGCGGCGTCGTGGGGCAGGCGGGACAGAATCCAAATCTGCCCGCTTATGCGCCGGCAGGGACAAACGGCGGCACCAGCGCCAACCGTTCAAGCACGACGAATTATGACAACAATTAC
>JAJZZT010000328.1 GCA_021797415.1 Bacillota bacterium | reverse complement strand
ATTCTGCTGTTGATCCATCGGCTTTGGAATGGAGGCGGAACGGAGACGCATGTGCTCGCCCTGGCGACGGAACTCAGGCGCATGGGCCATGCGGTGGGCGTTTTCACGGCTGGCGGGGCGTGGTTGCCGCTGTTTCGACAATACGGCATACCGATTTATACGGATCCCGCCTATCCCGATCAGGCGACGGTGCTGCGCCGCGTGGTCGAAAAGCATGGGTATCAGATCCTGCATGCGCACGATGCGGAAAGTTTCCGGCTGGTCCGGCGATTGTGGGGCCGCGGCGCCTTGCCCGCCGTATTCACGGTGCACGGTCGCTACGTGGATCCTCGCACGCTCAACATCTGCGCGACCGCTGCGAATGCGGTGGTCGCGGTGTCGCCGGCCATCCGGGATTACGTCGCATCCTGCGGGGTGCCGTTGCACAAGATTCATTACATCGAGAATGGAGTGCCCACGCGGGTATTCCATCCGGGACACGGGTCGACGCTGCGCAAGCGGCTGCACATTCCGGATGACGGCTTTGTGGTGGGATACGCCGGACGCTTCACGGGCGACAAGCTGAACCTGAGCCGCCGCATCGGCGCGCTTCTTAGCCGATACTCCGCTTCGCACAGGCACACGTATGCCATCATTGCCGGGCGCCATTCGCGCGCGCAGCAAAAACCCGGGAATCGGTGCATGGTGCTTGGCGCGCGTTCTGACATGGCCGACTTTTATCGGGCGTGCGATGTCGTGATCGGGACGGGGCGTGTGGCGCTCGAAGCGATGGCGTGCGGCGTGCCGACGATCGCGGGCGGGTATGCGCGGTACATCGGGCGAGTCACACCGGAGAACATCGAGTCTATGTACAGAACGAACTTTGGCGACCATGACGCACACCGGCAATCATGGCACCATTCGCCGGTGATGCGCGATCTGGAGGCGGTGCGCAGGGATCGCCCGGCGGCGCGGCGGGATGCAAGAGTGCTGGCCGGCGTCGTGCGTGAGAGATTTTCCGCAGAACGGATGGCCCGCCGGCTCGTCCGGCTGTATGCGGCGCAGTTGGCGCCGGGGCGTGGCCGGAACCCCCGAAGATCGGGCGCAGTTTGAAATCACGATTCTGCGCTGCGGGGACAAGCATAGCATATAATGAGAGAAATTAGATTCGGCCTGGAAATTTGGATTATCACATGTCCCACGGAAGGTGGCGTCATCGTTTGACTCTGGCCATCCCCGCACTTTTGCTCTTCCTGGTGATTCTGGCCGTGATCCCCGTCTTGCGGCGGGTGTTCAAGGTGTACCATCTCGTCCAGCCGATCCGCAAAGAACTGCCCGACGACCAGCACAGAAAGCTCGGCACGCCGCTTATGGGCGGGTTGGTGTTTCTCCTGGCGGGCGCCGCGGCGGTCTATGTCCAGCCGACCGGCCGCACCGCGCTGCTTGGCATCGCATTGTGCCTGTTTGCGCTCATCGGTTTTGCCGACGACCTGCGAAAAGTGCGCACAAAACGCGACGGGATTTCCGCCAATGCCAAGTTGGGATGGCAATTTGTCATTACGGGGACGCTGCTTTACTATCTCCTTCGTGCAGGGATGCTCGGCGCGCAGCTCTCCATTGCGCGCGGCGTCGCGTTCCAGTTGCCCGGCGCGGTGTTTTTTGCGGCCGTCGCGCTGATCATCGTCGGCGCGACCAACGCGATCAATTTTACGGATGGGTTGGACGGACTTCTGGCAACGGTCGCTATCCCGAGCTATTTTTTCTTTTTTGTCATCAGCCGCAGTGCGGACGTGCGGACATTCTGCCTCATGATGATGGTCAGTCTGCTCGCCTTTCTTTTTTACAACCGCTTTCCCGCCAGCATCATCATGGGCGACACGGGATCCATGGCGATCGGGGGGACGCTCGCCTTTCTGGGCGTCCTGGAGCATGTGGTCATTCTGTTGCCTCTGTTGTTCTTCGTCTATTTGGCCGAGATCCTGTCGGTCATCATTCAGGTGGGATACTTCAAGCGGACGGGCAGAAGGATCTTTCGCATGTCGCCCGTCCATTATCATTTCGGGCTGAAGTACGGCTGGGATGAAAACAGGATTGTCTTGGTCTTCAGCGCTGTTTCATGGATTTGCGCACTTCTTTGCATCGTCTATTATTATGCGTGGATGCGATAATCGCGGCGACGGATCAACTATGAGCACATACGTCATTCGGTGTGCAGCGCGTCGACCGGATTCAAGCGCGCCGCGCGGGCGGCGGGGATCCAGCCGGCGAGCAGCGATACCGCGACGCCGAACAAAAGGGCGAGCGCGATCAGCCACAGAGGGAGGTGGAAGATGCCCTGTGCGGAACCCGATGTCTGGCGCACGATCTGGTTGATGACGGCCCCGGCGCCCCAGCCGATGCCGAGGCCGACGACGCCCCCGGCCAATCCGATGGTCGCGACCTCCGTCAGGAACAGGCGGGCGATATCGCGCTTGCGCGCTCCGACCGCGCGCAGGATGCCAATCTCACGCCGCCGTTCCAGGACGGACATGCTCATGATCACGCTGATCATGAGCCCGGCCACCACGAGCGCGATGCCGCCGATGACGCCAAGTCCGGCTTCGACCGCCGCAAAACCCTTCGTGATGGACTTCAGGATCTGTTGCACGGTCGTCGTGCCGTAGCCGAGATGGCCAATGTGCGCCGACAGCGCGGACACATCCGAGATGTTGTTCGCGATCACCGTCGCTCCGGGGTAGTGAATCGCGCCGGAACCGGAGATTTTCTTGACCCACTCCAGCGCAGAGGGATAGGAAATATAATCCATGCCGTTGCCCGTGACAATCCCCGCCACCCGGAACTGTTCTGTCGGCAGGTGCCTTTGCGGCGTGACAAATCCCGTGCCGCCTCCCAGAATGCCGCCGGACATTCCCTGCAACTGGACGTTGATCCGCTTTCCGAGCAACCGCTTAGGATTTGGTTTGTGTCCGCCCTGCAGCGCATCTGCGGAACGGGTGGAGAGCAGGAGTTCTCCGGGTTGCGGCCACGCGCCGAATTTTAGCGTCGGCCGGATGCCTCCCACATCGTTCAGGCTCTGCGGCGGCAGATTGACCAGTTCCGAGAGTGTGCTCACGCCGCCTACCTGGAGATTGACGAAAAAGGTGGTGCTTGCGTACGCGGCTCGCGCGCCGGGCAAGGCGGCGAGTTTGCTCAGCGCCGCGGGAGTGATGGGCTTGGTGGGACCGCTCACGGTGTTCGGCGCAAACGGGCTTGATGTGCCGGACACCTTTTGCGGTGAAACCGTGATGGACGTGAGTGGGCCAAAGGTTGTCAGACTTTTTACGACGCCGGATTCCAGGCCGTTGCCGACGCCCATGAGCAAAACGGTCGCGGCGACTCCGATCGCGATCCCGAGCCCGGTGAGCGTGGCGCGTCCGAAGCGCCGTCTGACTGCTTTGACGGCCATGCCCGCCAGCGTCCCGAAGCGGACGCCGCGCGGCGCAGGGGAGAGGGATCCGGCCGCGTGATCGCCGCCGTCGCGCCCCATCGCTCCGTCGCGCCGCTCATCACTCTGCACGCGCCCGTCGCGAATCCGCACGATGCGGTCGGCGAACGGGATGAACTCTTCATTGTGCGTGACGACGACGACGGTCCGTCCGTCCTCGTGCGCGATCGTATGGAGCAGTTCCATGATCTCCCGGCCGCTTTGACTGTCCAGGTTTCCCGTCGGCTCGTCGGCCAGGATGACGGCGGGGTCCGCCGCGAGCGCCCGCGCCACGGCCACTCTCTGCGACTGGCCGCCGGACAGTTGGTTCGGTTTGTGGTCCGCGCGGTCGCGCAGTCCCACGCGATCGAGCAGGTCCAGGGCGCGTCTGTGCCTGTCCGCTCTTTCCATCCCGGCCATGGCGAGGGGCAACTCGGCGTTTTCCGCCGCCGTCCGCCCGGGAAGCAGGTGAAATGCCTGAAAAACAAAACCGACATCGCGACGGCGGTACGCCGACAGCGCGTCGGATTTGAGTTTGGTGATGTCGCGTCCGTGGACGATGATCTCGCCGTCGCTGGGCCGGTCCATGCCGCCCATCAGATGCAGGAGCGTCGATTTGCCGCCCCCGGACGGGCCAAGGATGCACGTGAGCGTGCCCGCCTGAAGATCGAGTGAAATATCCGCCGCGGCGGGGATGTCCTCGCCGCCTCTGCGGTAGTGCTTCCACACGCCGCGCAGACGGACGGTGGCGGACGACTGTTGTTGCGATTCTGCAGACGACATCCTACACAGCCTCCTGTTCCCCGTCGCGTTTCGTGGACGCGCCGCCGATCAGGCCGACGAGCAGCCCCAGCACGCCGAACAGAATGCCGTTTTCCACGATTCCAAGAGCGTGAACAGCCGGAGAATTGACGATGGCGGACAGTTGTGCGACGGAGAGCGGCGCAGACGAGTGGGTTTTCTGGATCTGCTGCTGGATCTGCGCATTGGAGATGTGCACGAAAAACGCTCCCGCGGCGGACACGACGCCAAAAATCAGCCCCACAAAAGCGCCTCGCCACAACGCCTTTCCGCCTGCCCGCTTGGCTGCCCGCCCCGCAAAAAAGGACAGCACGAGAGCCGCGATGTCAAGGATGAGGACGATGACGGTGTTGACGCCGGACAGGTGCGGATTGCCGCTGAATGCGACGATGGCAATCAGCCCGATCAATCCGAGAATGATGGCCAACCCTATGTACTTCTTCTGATTGTTGATGGGATTCCCCTTCTTTCCCCTTTTTTTGCTTTCCGTCATCAGTGTATACGAAATGAAGGGGGAAAAGTTGCAGATCCATGAGATATTCCTAAACGAGCGCCGCATGTTCGTCTGATATAATGAGCGCGATATCGCTCTTTATATCGACTTCCATGGAGGATGCGGCGGTGGGCAAGGAGAAAGTTCTCTTTATCGAGGATGATCAGGGAATCGCCGATCTTGTCGAACTGGAATTGAAGCACGAGGGGTATGATGTGGAATTGGCCTCCGACGGCCGGATCGGACTTGAGCGTGCGCTGACGCAGGCGTGGGATATCGTTCTGCTGGACGTCATGCTGCCTGGCATAAGCGGCTTGGAGGTGTGCCGCAGGATCCGGGCCGAAAGCCGCGTGCCGATCATCATGGTGACGGCCAAGGGCGCGGTGTCCGACCGCATCGCGGGACTGGATTTCGGCGCCGACGATTACCTCGTAAAACCATTTGCGATCGAGGAACTCATGGCGCGCATGCGCGGACTGATGCGGCGCGCGTCATACGGAAGCGAGGGCGGCGCGGTGCTGCGTCTCGCGGATCTTGAGATGAACCTGGAGACGCGGCATGTCATGCGCGCCGGCAGCACGATCCAACTGACGCCAAAGGAATTCGCGCTGTTGCAGTTTTTCTTGGAGAATCGCGCGCACGTCCTGTCGCGCGACGTGATCCTGCGCAATGTGTGGGGCTATGATTTCACGGGCGAGACGAACGTTGTGGACGTTTACGTGCGCTATCTGCGCGCGAAAATTGACGACGGTCAGGCGCGGTCGCTGCTTCACACCGTTCGCGGGGTGGGGTACACGCTGAAAGAGATATGAGCAAACTGTCGATCACCTGGAAGGTATCCCTGCTCTCGACCGCGATTCTCACGGCCATCCTCCTGCTGTTCACCGCTTTTACCTATCTGAGTCTCTCCGCGTGGATGATCAGCCAGCAGAAGTCCGTTGCGGCGACGCTGGCGCGCCACATCGCCATTGCGTACCCGAACAGCGTGGAGGGCGGCTCCGGCAGTGTATCCGACGCGGGGCGGAACTGGCTGGCGCAGTTTGTGTC
>JAJZZT010000174.1 GCA_021797415.1 Bacillota bacterium | reverse complement strand
TTATCGATCCTCACCCGCAAGGCTGAAAGTGCTGGCGGATCGGTCGATGAATTCTCCACGCGCACGACGGCATTATCGCAAGCGTGCCTGTGCGGGCAGCGGCACAAGAAGAGGTTATCCGAGCGCGTCCACGCCTGTGATTGCGGTGTGGAGATGCAACGGGATCTGTTCAGTGCGTATCTGGCCCGGCATGTGAAAGACAACCTGCTCCAAGTCACCGAGGCGAATGCGTCTTGGTCAGGTGCGGAACCGCTCCTGCGGGCGGCTTGGAAATAGGCGACCGAAAACCAACCTGCGAGTGGAAGGCGAAAGCCAGCCTCCTTCGGCGTCTTTGGACACCGGAGTCAGAGCGGGTCGTCCGCGACAGAAAGCCTGCCTGAGCATGAGGCGTCGGATGATGTAGCGGGGGCGAAAGTCTGCGCGAGAGCCGACGAGAGTGCGGCGGTATAGGCTTTTAGAACCCCCTGGATTTATCCATGGGAGAGGGTTCAGCGACAGACGGGCACCGAGAACGCTACGATGAGGCGGGAGGTGTTCATCGCATGGCAATCAAGACATGGCAACCGATCACGCCGGACGGAGAGGGGCCATTTGCGAGGATAACGGCGAGGCGGCCCTGGAGTTGTTGACTGCGTTCAATAGCGATGTGCAAAGGGATGTCGCTTTAAGTGGTCATGCATTTGATGCCGCATTCGTCCTCTTTGCCCACGTCCTGTCCGGACTGGCAGACGGCGACCACCCCATGTTCGGCGGCGCGTATGCCGTGCGCGTACGTCACTACACGCGCGAAGAGCTCGATGAGATGCCGGAGTTCTCCGGATACTGAAGGCAGTACGGAACAAGAAGGGGGAGACGATCGACGATGCCGACGATCCATGACACGCGGTTTGCTGTGGTGGACGTGGAAACCACGGGCCTGGATGCGCAGACCGACAAGATCGTCCAGATCGCTGTGTGCGAAGTGTATCAGGGCCGTGTGGCGCTCCGGTACGAATCCCTGGTCCATCCGCTGCGCCCCATTCCATCGCGGGCGTCGGGCATACATCACATCACCGATCAAATGGTCGCGTCGGCGCCGACATGGGACGCGGTTTGGCCTGAGATTGCGGAAGTGCTGGTCGTGACGGATGTATTGGTCGCGCACAACGCGGGTTTTGATCGGGGCTTCCTGCCGAAGACGGGCAAGCCGTGGCTGTGTACGAAGCGCCTCGCTCAACACCTGTGGCCGGAGGCGCCCAACCACAAGAATCAAACCTTGCGATATTGGCTGAGCATCGACTTGTCGGCGACCGCGCATGATGCGGCGGGGGACACCCTCGTAACAGCGCATGTGCTGCTCCGGGAGATCGAAGCTTACCTGGCGCAAGGAAATAGAGACGATCCGATGGCGCTGATCCGTTGGACCGATCGTCCGATTCGAGTGGCACGCATGCCGTTTGGAAAACACTGCGGCATCGAGCTGAAATAGGTGCCGGCCGACTACCTGCGCTGGGCGCTTGGCAACATCGGGGATATGGATCCGGATGTGCGCTGGAGCCTGGAACACGCGTTGCGACAGGAGGTAAGAGGATGACCGAGTCGCGGCCAATATCCGAAGAGATCATCCAGGTACTACATCTGCACGCGCAGAGAACCTGGCATGATGAGGCGTACATCGTCGCGAATCGAGCCGCCCTGTTGGCACTCAAATCGCGCATTGAGGTGGCGTTGCAACAAGAACAAGCATGTGGGGCGTTTGTCCCCGCTGACGGCGAGGAGTTTCACCTGCACGTCCTGCTGGACGATGCGAATTGGCAATCCGAGTCGTGGCAACGCCGAGCGCTACCCTATACCGACGAGGCCGCGTCCGCATCATCCGCAAATCGTTGTTTCCCGGAGGGGAACGTCCTGTGTGGGACGTGTGCGGAGAAAGCGGACGAGACGGAAGAATGAATGCGCGAAGCATCCTGTTCGATGCTGCCAACCTTGCCCGATGCGCAAGAGTCACCCCGAAAACCGTCCGTTCGCATCCCGCCCCATCGGTACAATGGAGACAACGCAAGGGAAGGCGGGTGTTGACGGATGGACGCAGTGATCGTCGAGAAGGTGCGCAAACTCCTGGCGCTGTCGAGCAACAATCCGAGCGCAGACGAAGCGCAGAGTGCGCTGGCCAAGGCGCGGGAACTGATGGTCCGGCACGGGATCGAGGCCGCTTCGTTGGCACAGACGCCGGCTGTGCCCGTCGCGCAAGAGCGCACGATCTATGAAGGGGCACGCATCGTGTGGTGGGTGGACCGTTTGGCGGTGATTCTGGCGGAGGGCTTCCGGTGCTACGTTTGGAATGCACGCCGACCCACGCGTCGTCTGATCGTGCTCGGCGCCGAAGAGGACGTGGCCATGGTGCAGGACGTGCACCACTACGCAGTAGAGGTCGTGCCGCAACTCGTGCGTCGGTACCGGGAGAATCGGCGCCGTGTCGGGCGATGGCCGGCCGATCGACGCGCAGCTGTCGGCGTCGAAAACAAGATGATCGACGGCTTTTGCGCCGGACTGAAGGATCAGTTCCGCCAGCAGGAACAGCAACCTGGCTGGGCGCTGGTGCTCACGAAACACCCCGTCGTCCAGGACGCGTATCAGGCGCGGCGCGATACGCTCAAATTGCGACCGGGGAAGCCACGGCGCATCCTCACGCAAGAGAACAACCACGCCTGGTCGCACGGCTACGAAGCGGGACGCTCATTCGCCAAGCCCAAAGAAGCCCTGCGTGAACCGAGTGGGGTGCAAGAAGCGTTGTCCTTTGAATGATGCCAAACCTCGACACCGTGAGGATGGGCCGGGTGAATGGATCGCCGCCACGAAGAGGGGAGACGGCTCACATGAACAAGGCCCCGATGCGACGGCGTACGAGAATCCGAACCCGCGCCTCACACGACGGCCGCGAACGCTGGCTGCTGACGTACAGCGACCTCATCACGCTGCTCCTGGCCTTTTTCATCATTCTATACTCCATGGCCAACGTCAATCAGGGCAAGTTTCAGCAAATGGCGCGGTCCCTACACGTGGCCTTTGGTTCCCACACACCGATTCGGATTGACACCCTTCAGCTGGACATAGCTCCCGTTTTCTAGCGTTATCTCAGACCTTCACTTTTGTCTTCGGTTGCAACCCCGTTTCCAGATGTTTGCGGTGAAACACAGCTGGCGGCATGTAGTGCAAACTGGAATGCAAGCGACGATTGTTGTAGTGGTCCATGAATTCGACCACTTCCTGATATGCCTGTGCATAACTCTCGAATTCGTTGCGCGACAGGCAGTCGTCTTCCAGAATCCTGTGGAATGACTCGATGTGTGCGTTCATATTCGGTGTCCTGGGCGGGATCCGCTCATGCTCCAGGCCCAGTTGTTCACATGTGGATTCAAACGCATAGCTGACGAACTGCGGCCCGTTGTCGGAACGAATTGTGGGTAGCTGGTTGTCCTTTTCATACAGCTTGCGTTTCCACAAAGCTCGCTTCAGGGTATCCACAGCGTCTGCCGCGTCACAGCGCAGTCCGATATGGTAATCCACAATCTGACGGTCGTATACGTCGATATACGACAGCACAAAGAAGAATCGGTCCTCACCAGCAATGTATCCGTACTTCAGATCCACCTCCCACAACTGATTCGGTGCTGTGACGTCACGATTTCGGGCCAGCTTGCGTGGATACCTCTGCTTCACCTTGCGCTGGGGCTTGAGCACCCCGAGTTCCTTGCACAGCCGATATACCTTTTTCTTGTTGATAACCAGGTCGTGCTCCTGTCTCAATACATAAGTCAGCTTGAGATAGCCATAGGCGTAGCCGTCTCCCTCGATGGAATGCATAATCCATTCCTTGACCTGCTCATCACTAACCTTCCGGCCATCCTGTGTAAACGTGTATTGAGTCGCAGGACGCCCGCCAGCCTTCGTTCTGGGCTTTGGCTCATGGGTCTGTTGAAAGTAATAAGTGGACCGAGAAACCCCCACAATACGCAGCACGACGGTGACTGAATACCCGGCTGTGATCCACTTGTGCGCGATGGCTACTTTATCCGCAAGTGAGGGTTGGCTTTTTTTACTAGGTCACGCAGGATGGCGATTTCCAGGGCCTGTTCGCCCAGGGCCTTCTTCATTTTCTCGTTCTCTGATGCTAGTTCGTTACGTTCCATATTCAGTGCGCGAAGTTCCTCGTGGGTTACGTGAGTGGCTTGACCGTTTGTCTTCCCGGACAGCTTGCCACCATTCTGATTCGCCTGCTTTACCCAGCGACGAACTACGTTTGCATTCAGGTCATGCTTGCGAGCCACCAACGACGCGTTACCGGTATCACTGCATTCACGAACGATCTGCTGTTTGAACTGTGCCGAGAAATTCCGCCGTTCCATTCTTCTCATCCTCCCGCTGCTTCTAGTATCCTATCCAGCTGGGAGTCTGTCCAACCCGGTTACGGGGCTTAAGAGAGGGGCCGGGGTGGCCTTGCGCGCCATAGCCAGCACGCGACCGAGCAGCGTCTTGTAACTCCAGATGCGAAACTGCTGGTAGATGGAGAATTGGCTCTGTCCCGGCACGAAGGCGGGAACCGTCGCAAAACTTGCGTAGTCCGTTCCGGCAGTCTGGTTGAACGCGCTGATCGACCCGTAACGCTGTGCCAGCCACTGGCGGAACATCGCGATGTCCTGCGGCGCGTATCCCGCATAGCCCGTACTCGGTCCATATCCGGCGTCAAGCCAACCATACGCGATATAGGCGCCGCCGAACGCAGGCGACTTGCTCAACGTCGTCAGCGCCTGCGTCACGTAGGTCGAGTAGGCGTTAAAGGCACGCTGGCTCCAAAACGCAGGCTCCACGGCACTGGCCCCGGTACTGGTTATTTCGTTTCCGCCCGGAAGCCAGTTCGGCGGATTGCCAGGGGCGCCATACTCCCAGAAGATCGGGATCAGTTTCAGGTGGGTCTCGTGGCAATACTGCAGATAGGTCTGCAGGGTGGTCCAGTTGAACTGGCCGGGGCTGGGTTCCACGGTCGCCCAGTCCATGTTGACCTCGACCCCGGTGACGCCCTCACTGGCGAACTTCTGAAAAGTCGACAGAGTCCACGGTTGCGCGGTGCCGGCGACGACCTGCGGCTCCGTACCCTTGTCAAAGAGAATCTGCACCAGCCATTGGGGGTTGTGGCGACTGGCGTTGATCGAAACCGCGTCCGCTTGCACTCCGGCCCCGGCGGTTCCCAAGGCCAGACCGACCGCCGCGGTTCCAACCATGATCCCCTTGACACCCCGACCGATCCCTGCGCACGATGTTTTCCGTCGTTTCATGGATTCACCTCCGTCTGTAATCCGACGAAACCATACTCTACGACAAATGAACACTCAACTTACGAATGTTCCTCCTCTCCGTCGCAGACCATTTTATGAATCCGCTTTCTACAACCTCAATCAACGCCATGGCCACCAGCGATTGATCTTGCGAGCTCAAACCAAGCATACAATCGACAATTCAACATGTCAAGAATAATGTATAAACTTATTTCTGTTTTTGCGGAAATTGAATTCATTCCGCAGACTGTGGCGCCACCGATGCGCGACTCACAATCTGCGTTGTGATCAGGATATGTTCCGGCCGCAATTGCGGGTCTGTCATTCTGCGCAGCAACATTTCCACCGCCCGTGCCCCTATCGCTTCCTTGCACACATCCACAGACGTCAGCGCGGGGGAAACCCAGTCACACTTGCCCGTATTGTCAAAACCGATCACCGAAATCTCTTCCGGACAGCGGATTTTCATGTCCTCCAAAAGTTGAAGCACG
>JAJZZT010000559.1 GCA_021797415.1 Bacillota bacterium | reverse complement strand
CTCGACCTGACCGACACATCCGTGCGCGTGTACCAGATGATGGCGGCGCTCATGCCGCTCATGGTGCTGATCATCGATTTCTCCACGCTGGCAATCATCTGGTTCGGCGGCGTGATGATCAGTCAGGGCGCCATGCAGATCGGCAATCTGATGGCCTTTATTCAGTACGTGATGCAGATCATGTTCGCCGTGATGATGGTGTCCATGATGTCGTTCATGATTCCGCGCGCCGAGGCGTCCGCCAACCGCATCAACGAAGTGCTCGAAATGGCGCCGGAAATCGTGGATCCCGAGCGGCCGCGTGAGACGAAAACGGCGGCGGCGGGGAGGACGGAGGCGCGCGGGCGCGTCGAATTTCGCCACGTGTCCTTTCGTTATCCGGGGGCACAGGAATACGCGCTGTCGGACATCACCTTCACCGCCCGCCCGGGCGAGATCACGGCAATCATCGGCGGCACGGGCGCGGGCAAATCGACCCTGCTTCATCTCATCCCGCGCTTTTACGACGTGGACGAGGGCGGCATCCTGATCGACGGCGTGGATGTGCGGGAGCAGACGCAGGGGAGTCTGCGCGCGAAGATCGGATTCGCTCCGCAAAAGGCGGTGCTGTTCACCGGCACGATCGCGGACAACATCCGCCACGGTCGGCCCGAGGCGACGGACGAAGAGGTGGCGCACGCGGTCCGGGTGGCGCAGGCGGAGGAATTTATCGCCGGCATGAACGGCCGGATGGCGGCAACCATCTCCCAAGGCGGCGCCAACCTGTCCGGCGGGCAGAAACAGCGTCTGGCCATCGCGCGGGCACTCGTGCGCAAACCGGAGATCCTGCTCTTTGACGACAGCTTCTCGGCGCTCGACTACCGGACGGACGCGCGACTGCGGGCGGCGCTGTTGCCCGAAGTGACCGACACGACCGTGATCATTGTGGCGCAGCGCGTCGGCGCCGTGATGACGGCGGACCGCATCATCGTGCTCGAGGACGGACGCATCGCGGGCATGGGTACGCACAGGGAGTTGCTTGACACGTGCGCGATGTACCGCGAAATCGCTTCTTTGCAACTGTCGGAGGAGGAGATCGCGTGACGGAGGAGCGAAAGGACCGCGCGCAGTCAAGCGGCGGGGCGCTTGGCGGGGGCCCCATGCGCTGGAATCCTCCGGGGGGCGTCGGTGTGCCCGTGCAAAAGGCGAAAAACGCCAAAGGCACGTTCTGGCGTCTGGTCAGGTGTTTCCGGCCGCATTCCGTCCACCTTGTCGTCGTGTTGCTGGCGGCGGTGGCGAGCACATGGTTCAGCATCCTCAGCCCGAAGATTCTCGCGCACATCATCAATGTGATCGTCGCCGGCATCATTCCGATCCCCGGAACTCCGGGCGGCGCCGGCGTGGATTTCGGAGCCGTCCTGCATTCGCTCGGACTGCTTGCCGCCCTGTACGTCTTTAGCTCCGCCTTCAGTTACCTGCAGCAATACGTGATGGCCGGCGTGGCGCAAAAAACGGTGTACGCCCTGCGCCGCGAGACGATGGACAAGCTGGCTCGCCTGCCCGTGCGTTTTTACGATGAACGTTCGCACGGAGAGATCCTGAGCCGCTTTGTCAACGACTTCGACAATATCGGCAGCACGCTTCAGCAGAGCTTGACACAGCTCATCACCGCATTCGTCACATTTGTCGGCGTGATCATCATGATGCTGTCCATCAGTTGGCTGATGACGCTGGTCGTGGTGGTGACGCTGCCCGTGAGCTTTGTCGTGACGGCCGTCATCGCCAAGCGGTCGCAGGGTTATTTTATCAACCGCCAGGCGGCTCTGGGCGATATCAACGGCCACGTGGAAGAGATGTACACGGGGCACCCGATCGTGAAGGCGTTCGGGCGCGAGACCGAAGCGATCGCCACGTTCGACGACATCAACGAACGGCTGTACGACTACAGTTGGAAGGCCCAGTTCATCACGGGCGTCATCATGCCCCTGATGAACTTCATCGGCAACATCGGATATGTGCTGGTGAGCGTGATCGGCGGCGTGATGGTGACGAGAAGCGCGCTAAAAATCGGAGACATCCTCGCGTTTATTCAGTATGCGCGACAGTTTTCGCAGCCGATCGCACAGTTGTCGAGCATTGCCAACGTGATCCAGTCCACGCTCGCCTCCGCTGAACGTGTGTTCGAACTGCTCGACGAGGAGGAGGAGCCGGAAGAAGCGAAGGAACCGGAAGAAGCGGGGAGTGCGCCGGCGAGCGAGGTAGGCGACGCGAGGTTTGGGGATAAGGCGGAGGCGGCGATGGGCGACGCATTGGATGGCGGCGTCCGGAATGGCGAATCGGGCGGCGTCCGGAATGGCGAATCGGGTGGCGTACCGGACGGTGTAGAGGATGGCGGGGCTGGAGCGGCCGCCGCGCCTGTGGAACTGTCGATCAGAGGGGCCGTACGGTTCGACCATGTGGATTTTGGCTATGGAGAAGACAGTCTGTTGATTGAAGACATGAACATCGATGTCAGGCCAGGACAGACCGTCGCCATCGTCGGACCGACCGGAGCCGGGAAGACGACGCTCGTGAATCTGCTCATGCGTTTCTACGATGTGCGGGGCGGCGCCATCACCGTCAACGGCAGGGATGTCCGCGATTTCCGGCGCAGTGATCTCCGCAGCCTGTTCGGCATGGTGCTGCAGGACACATGGCTGTTTCACGGCACGATTCGGGACAACATCGCGTATGGGCGGGAGAACGCGGGCGAAGAGGAGATCGTGCAGGCGGCGCACGCGGCCAACGCGGACCATTTCATCCGCACCCTGCCCGACGGATACGCGACACTGCTGAACGAGGAGTCGTCCAATCTGTCGCAGGGGCAGCGGCAGTTGCTGACGATTGCGCGCGCGATTCTGGCGGATCCGGCTATCCTGATTCTTGACGAGGCGACGAGCAGCGTCGATACGCGGACCGAAGCGCATATTCAGCAGGCAATGCGCAAGCTGATGCAGGGCCGCACCAGCTTTGTGATTGCGCACAGACTGTCCACCATCCGCGAAGCGGATGTAATTCTGGTCATGAACCGCGGTCGCCTTGTTGAACAGGGTACGCACCGGGAACTGCTTGACGCGGACGGTTTCTACGCGGAACTGTACAAAAGCCAGTTTGCCTCCGAACAGCGCCTGGCGGCAAGCGGTGCGTAGGATGTCAACCACCCCGGCCTGAAGGCCGGGGTTCTCGCCGCCAATCTGCGAAGGAGAGAGGATTGCGAAAGAGAGAGGATTGGGAAGGAGAGAGGGTGCAGATGCCAGAATACTTGAGCTTTTCGACGGTTCCGGGGGAACCGCATCACGGCGGCATGTGCCGCCTGCACGACAGTATCTTCACAGGGCGGCGATCCGATGCGATTGCCGCGGAACTGCAAAGAAAACCACGCTTTCTGATCGTCCTGGCGCTGGAAAAAGGCCTGGTGGTTGGCTACAAGATCGGGTACGAAGATAGGACGGAACGATTTTACAGTTGGCTTGGCGGCGTCGATCCGGAATACCGTGGACAAGGAATCGCATCGGAGTTGATGGCTCGCCAACATGCGTGGTGCCGGGAGCGCGGCTATGCCGTCGTCCGGACGCAGACCAAAAACAAGTGGCGCGATATGCTGATCCTCAACCTGCGGCATGGTTTTGCTATCGTCGGCGTGTACACGGACGAAAAGGGCGAACCGAAGATCATCCTGGAGAAACGGCTGGGAACAGGGGAATCGCTGTAAAGCTTTGCGGGTCTTGGGATTCAACAACGCGATGCGATTTCAGACAGGAGTGGAGGAATTGGAGACATGGACAACGACAATTCGATTCAAACACCGCGCCCCGAATATCCACGACCGCAACTGAAACGTGATAAATGGCTGAATCTTAACGGCGAGTGGCAGTTTGAGATCGATCATGGCAAAAGTGGCCGCGCAAGGCGGCGCCATCTGGCGGAACGGTTGGAGACGGTGATTGCCGTGCCATTTTGTCCGGAGAGCCGGCTGTCCGGCATTGGATACAAGGATTTCATGGCCGCCGTATGGTACCGGCGTGAGGTGGACCTACCGGATGACTGGCGGGGCCGGCGAATCCTGCTGCATTTTGGCGCTGTCGATTATGAGGCCGAAGTATGGGTCAACGGAATTTCGGCGGGAACGCATCAGGGCGGCTATACGCCTTTCACATTCGATATCACCAAGCAAATAAAAAATGGGAAAAATATGATTACAGTCTGTGCGGAGGATGACAACCGCAGCGGTCTTCAGCCGCGGGGGAAGCAGAGTTCCGAATATCACTCTCATGGCTGCGACTACACGCGGACGACGGGTATCTGGCAGACTGTCTGGCTGGAGTGTGTGAATCAGACCTATGTTTCCTGGTTCAGAGCCTACCCGGATCCAGACAATGAGGCGGTGCACCTTGAGGTGCGGATCGAGGGGGAGGCCGACGGTCTTGTCCTGACGGCGCAGGTGTTCTTCGAGGGCAGGTCGGTCGGCGGGCAAACGGTGCGGGCGTGCGGGGAGAGTGTGCGGGTCACGGCGCCGCTCAAAGAGCTGAGGATGTGGGAACCCGGAGCGCCTCACCTGTACGACCTGAAATTGACGCTCACAAAAGACGGCCAACCGATTGACGAGGTGGACAGCTACTTCGGTCTGCGCACCGTCGCGTGGCGCGACAAGGCGATCCGCATCAACGGCAAGCCGGTCTTTCAACGCCTTGTGCTCGATCAGGGTTTTTATCCCGAGGGCATTTATACGGCGCCGAGCGACGAGGATCTGCGGCGGGACATTGAATTGGCGATGACGATGGGTTTTAACGGCGCTCGACTGCACGAAAAGATCTTTGATCCGCGCTACCTGTACTGGGCGGATCGGCTAGGTTACCTGGTGTGGGGGGAGCACGGGAACTGGGGACTCGATATCTCGACGGCGGAGGGGCTCAAACGCTTTTTGCCGGAATGGCTCGATGCGGTCCAACGCGACTTCAATCACCCGGCGATCGTCGGGTGGTGCCCCTTCAACGAGACGTGGGACAATTTCTCGCGGCAGCGCGCCAGGCAGGATGACGCGGTGCTGCGCATCGTCTATGAGGTCACCAAGGCGCTTGATTCCACGCGTCCGGTCATCGACACGAGCGGCAATTTTCACGTCGTCACCGACATTTTCGATGTGCACGACTACGACCAGAACGTGGAGACGTTCGCCGCGCGCTATGAGCCGATGAAACAAGGGGGCGACGCGTATGTCAGTTTTTCGGATCGTCAGGAATACAATGGCCAGCCGTATTTTGTAAGCGAATACGGCGGCATCTGGTGGAATCCGGGACAGACCGGGGATAAATCGTGGGGATACGGTGACCGTCCGCTGGACGAAGGGGAGTTTCTGCGCCGCTATGAGGGGTTGACCGCGACACTGCTGGACAATCCGAACATCTGCGCTTTTTGCTATACACAATTGTACGATGTGGAGCAGGAGACAAACGGTCTCTACACGTACGATCGCAAGCCGAAGTTTGATCCGGCGGTGATTTTTGATATCAATACACGCGCAGCCGCCATGGAACAGGAATCTGTCAAGGGACAGGAATCTGCCACGGAACGGGGAAGTGACCATTCGTAGTACATGCAAGCGCCCACAGGTGGATCGTCCGCCTGTATGGGACCGACGGCCGCCCGACCCTTGCAGTGCTGCGTTTTATGAACTTCCCTCCGCCTGGCGCTTCGCGCCTAGGCGGGGGTTTCCAACGTCGCCATCGGAGTTTCCTGGCTCATCGACTTGTGCGCAACACAGAGATCATCTGCATCGCGTCTTATTTTGGTCT
>JAJZZT010000197.1 GCA_021797415.1 Bacillota bacterium | reverse complement strand
GATCTTCAGAAATGCGGACCGAGCGTACGTTTTTGGGTGCGTGAGGGAGCATTTCTGGCGATGACGCGGCAATGCGCCGGGGAGTTCTGCCCACTTTTTGAACAACCTCTTGAAGGGAGAATTCATTATGGCACGGCCTCTCATACCAGTCGAAGCGGTCCGCACGGGGATCGAACGGTTGAAACGGTCCATCGGCAACCGACTGTTGGGCCTGGATCAACCCATCGAAGAGCTGCTCACCGCCCTGATGGCCGAAGGGCACATCCTGCTCGAAGATGTGCCCGGCGTGGGGAAGACAGCCCTGGCCCAGGCGTTCTCCGAGGCGCTTGGCCTCTCCTTTCAGCGTATACAGTGCACTCCCGACCTGCTGCCTTCCGACATCGTCGGCGGACTTGTATTCCATCCCGGGAAAACAGAATTCATCATCCGCAAAGGGCCGATTTTCACCAATCTGCTGCTCGTCGACGAGATCAACCGCGCCTTGCCGCGCACCCAGTCCGCCCTGCTGGAAGCGATGGCTGAAGGGCGCGTCACCATCGACAGGGAGACGCATCTGCTCCCCAGGCCGTTTATGGTCATCGCAACCCAGAATCCGGTTGAATCCCAGGGAGTCTTTCCACTGCCGGAAGCCCAGCTGGACCGATTTTTGCTGAAGGCGTCGCTTGGATATCCTTCCGCCGCAAACGATGTCGCGATCTTATCCGCCTATTTCCAGCCGCAGCAGGAAGACCCCGAACGGCGCAAGACATCGGAAGCGCCGGACGGCGCGGCGGAGACCGGCGAGACCACGCCCGCGCAACCGGAACTGCCGGCGCTGCTCAACACGGCCGTGGCCGGCGTCAAAGCCTCGCCGGAAATCCTCGAATACATCTCGGATGTGGTGCAAGCCACCCGGAACCGGCCGGATGTTGTCGTCGGAGCAAGCCCGCGCGCCATGATCATGCTGGCCAAAGCCGCCCGGGCCAGGGCTGTTCTTGCCGGACGGGACTTTATTGCGCCGGACGACGTAAAACAAGTGGCCGCCGGCGTACTGTTCCATCGTCTCATCATGACGGACCCGTCCGGTCATGCGGGCGATAATCCCGGTGTCTTTATGGACAATCTGCTGCAAAGCGTGGAGGTTCCGATTGAGGGGAATGTCGTATGATCCTGATGCCGCTTATTCTCCTTGGCCTCGGAACCGCCCTCATCGCCTGGGTGCAACTCGTCCGGCGCGTGGTCGCTCCACGCATCGAAGCCGACCTGACGTGCCGGAATCCCTCCATCGCTTATGGGGAAAAAGCGGAAATTGCAATCACGCTGCGCAACCCCGGCAGGTTGCCCTGCCCTCTGGTCAGTTGCGAGATCGTTGTCCCGGCAGGATTAAAGCGGGAGACGGACGACAACCCCAAAGAAGATCTTCTTCATGGGGCGGACCGTGTTCCTGCAGACCGGAACGGCGAAAGTCCGACCGCGCGACATGTGTCGCCCGCGCCCGGACACAACCGCACCTCCTTTACCCTGTCGCTGCGATCGCGCGAGTCTGTCACCGTTCGCTTCGAGCTGATCGGCAGACAGCGCGGGCGGCATGCCATTCAATCCTTGGCGGTAAAGATTAGGGACGGATTTACCGCCCACGAGGAAATCAGGTCATTCCCTTTTTTCGTTACGGTGACCGTCCATCCGCGCCGGATCGGCGCCGCGCAGATACCCGTACTTCTGAACCTGCTGGATACGGAGAACTCCCTGCGCAAGCTGTCTCCGACATCTGTGGACTGGATTGATATGCGCCCCTATGAAGCGCATGACACCATTCGGGACATCGCGTGGATGACGAGCGCCAGGCGCGGAGAATTGATCGTTCTGGAACGCGCATACTCCATGAGTCAATCTGTCATTATCGTGACCAGTGTGCGGGCGTCGGAACGCTTGTGGGAACAACGCCCCGACTTTGCCGACAGGGTGTACGAGACCGCGTATGCCATGATCGAAGAACTGTCAAAACGCGGCGCACAGTTTCAACTGTTTTGCGACGGCTACTGGACGGAAGCGCGCAGCCGCTTTCACAGCCATCTGGCGCTCAGAGGCGACGGCGCGTGGACGCCCCACTTTCAGCGCCAGACCGGGCATGTTCTGGGCAGCCTGGCGGCTTACGCAAACGTTTCTCTTGCGCAAATCCTGGACGAAATCGCAAAACAGGCATTCCATCCGGCGAGAATCGTGGTGCTCGCGGGGTTCGAGGACGAGCCCGTCCGGCAAAGCCTTCGTTCTCTCAAACGGCGGGGATATCCGGTGGATGTGGTGAGACTCGACCAGGGGAGCAGTGATAATACAAATTTCGGCAGGCGCGCTGCAGTGCATTTCGTTTCCGATTAGAGCCTCGAACAAGATATGTGGAACCATAGCGCCTGCTCTGAGGTGATCCATTCGTGAGGAAAGACGTGACCCTGCCCGCTCAGATTGCAGATGGACTTGTGACCGCCTGCGTAGTTTTTGCCGTCGTCAGCATCGCTGCCAGCGCGCCCGCGTACATCGTGTTCGCGGAGACCGCGGCGGTCGTGGCGTACGACATCCTGTTCCAGTGGCGCCTGCGCGCGGTGAACCAGGAGGCGGCGAAGCTGGTGCTGGCCACCGCAGCCCTGGGACTCGTCTGGGGTTTGCAGTTCGGCAGCGGAGCCGCGTTCCTTGGCGTGACCGGCTGGCTTGTCTATCTGGTCCGGCGCGTTCGGTCGTCCGGCAGACTGCACGACAGTGACGTGCAAACACCCCGTTTGATCTGGGACTTCGCATTTCTGGCCAGCGCTTGGTTGTTCTGCGAAATCTCCTCGGTGCAGGAGCTGCAAGCGCCGCAAACGGCGTTGCTGCTTCTTTTGGCGGGATTGCCGGCCATCGTCAGCCGCCTGATCGCCATGCACCGCGCCCACCTGGAGTCCGCCAACGGCGGCGACGCCCGGCTTTCGCGGACGATCTGGCTTCCGCTTACGCTTCTATCCGGAGCGGTCATGGCGCTGCTGACGGTGATGACGATCTTCCCTTCCGCGCGAAATGCCGCGCTGCTCATGCTGGCGGTCGCATTTGGGCTGTACGTGCTGGTGGCCTTATGGCGCGATCTGTTGACCGGTTTCGCCGTCTTTCTCGTTCTCGCGGGGATCCTGTATCTGATTATGCAACTGGCGCCGCGCCACCCGGTAAAGCATCCGTCGCGGGGGGGCGTTCCAGGCCGCTTCCCTGTCCATGCCACAGGAATCCACCCCAGTTTATTTCCGCACCTGAACTACGGGCTCATATTTTTGATCACCGCGCTATGCGTCATCGGCTTTCTCGCCTTGAGAGCGCGCCGGGGACGGGGAGATGCGCGTTTGCTGGAAGCCGGCCTCCATGTCGAACGCTCGCGGATTCCGGCTCCCCATCCACCGAAACGCGGCTCCCGTCCACCAAGTCCCCTGCGCCGCCTCGTACTCCGCTGGCTCCGGCAGGAGGCGCACAGCGGGAGTCCCATCAGGCAGGGCGAGACATTGCGCGAGTACGGCCGGCGAAGACTGCGGGAACGCAAGGAGTCCGGCGAAGATACAGCAGTCTTCAAGGACGAAGAATTTTTGCTGCGGGTGATTGAACGATACGAGACGGAACGATACGGCCTTCGCCCCGCGCGGGACAATGAGGCGAAACGGATCGAGCACACGCTGCGCGAGCGCGGCTATCTGTGAGTTGCCATGGCGACGTCCGGGAATTGTTCACTCAGCCGCATCAACTGGTTGTACTTGGCGACCCGCTCGCCGCGCGCAGGCGCCCCGGATTTCATCTGCCCAACATGCGTGGCGACGGCCAGATCGGCAATAAACGCATCATCCGTCTCACCGGACCTATGGGACATCACCGTCCGATAATGAGACCTCTCGGCCATGTGCAAAGCGGAGAACGTTTCACTGACCGTCCCGATCTGGTTGGGTTTGATCAAAATGGCATTGGCAATGCCCTGCTCAATTCCGGCTGAAAAAATGCGGACATTGGTGACAAAGATGTCGTCTCCCACGCATTGCAGGGAAGCGGCATTCAACTGCTTCGTCAATTCCCTCCACCCCTGCCAATCCTCTTCCGCGAGGGGATCTTCCACCGATACGACCGGAAAACGCCCCGCGAGATCCAGGCAATAGCCGGCCATGTCCAGCGCCGACCAGTCATGTCCTTCAAATCGATAGCGACCTTCATGCCAAAAGTCGTTGGCGGCAAAATCCAACGCCAATGAGATATCGGAACCCGGTCGATACCCGGCCGCTTCAATCGCCTTCACCAGCAGGGCCAGCGCTTCCACCGTCGACGGCAACTGGGGCGCAAATCCGCCCTCATCGCCTACGGAAATCCGGTAGCCCTCTGTTTTCAAAATCCGCGAAAGCGCCTGATACGTTTCCGCCCCCATGCGGATCGCCGACCGGATATCGGGAGCGCCCTGCGGCACCAGCATAAACTCCTGTGTCGAAATGCCGGAATCCGCATGCTTGCCGCCATTGATGACATTCATCATGGGAATGGGAAATTCGAGTGCGCCGCGCCCATACAGATCGGCCAGGTGCCGGGCCAGCGGCAGGTCGCGCGCTTGCGCCGCCGCTCGGGTGGTCGCAATGGAACAGGCCAGCATCGCATTGGCGCCGAGTCTCTGTTTATTGTCCGTCCCGTCCAATTCAATCAACCGGGAATCAAGCATCACCTGATTTTCCGCGTCAAGACCCCAAAGCGCCGGCGCAATGATGTCCCCGACATTGCGGATTGCGCGCAAAACGCCGGCTCCCGCAAAACGGGAGGAGTCTCCATCGCGCAGTTCGAATGCCTCCCGGCTTCCGGTCGATTTGCCCGACGGGACGGATGCCCGGCCACACGCTCCATTCGCAAGCCGCACATCCACCTCCAGGGTGGGCAGTCCTCTGGAATCAAGAATTTCGCGGGCCTGCAGTGATTGAATCTGTGTCATATGTAAATTCACTCCTTGCACGGAATAAAATCCACCAGATCACGCTTGTCTTCGCACAGCGGGGACCACAAACACCATCAACAAAAGCGACGCCAGCGCGGCCGCCGCGGCCGCTCCAAATCCCCAGGACACCCGGCCGATCGTCCACAGTCCTCCGACAAGCACGCCCGAAACGAGCGTCCCCCAGCCCAGCACGCTTGCGTGCAGTCCGAATCCCCGTCCCTGCTGCTCCGTCGGCAGCACAAGCCGGATATAGGTCTTCTGGGCGGAGTCCTGCGCTCCCGCGGCAAGTCCCGCAAGAGTGAACAAGACCGCGTCAACGGCGATCGACGGCGGCAACAGGGCAAATCCCGCCAGGCACACAAAAAGTGCGGCATATCCGGTCACCAGCACCGGGCGGGGCCCATACTTGTCCGTGGCCGCGCCCGCCGCCAGGGCGAAGATGGAGTAGACGACGTTATACCAGGCGTACAGCACCACCGCGGTCACGGATGCGCCGGTCACTCCGCGCGCAGCGCGCAACCCGGACACGGCGGCGAGAATGAAGAAACTCGGAGCGACATTGCCCACGCCGTATATGCCGTCCGCGAGCAACAACCGCCGAAAACCGGCCGTATAAGCGTTTCTGTGAGCCAGGGAGAGCGCCGGCCGTTCCCATGAGCTGTCCTGGCGACGCCGCTCGCGAATGAAGACGATTACAGCAAGGAAAGAAAGCAGCGCAGGGATCACACTCCAGAAAAATAATGGCCGGTATCCCGCGCGGGCGAGAAAGAGGGCGCCCAGCAACGGGCCGACCACCGCGCCGAGCGTATCCATGCTCTCGCGAATCCCCAGCGCGCGTCCGTACGCCTCGGCAGGCACATTGTCCGCGATCAG
>JAJZZT010000141.1 GCA_021797415.1 Bacillota bacterium | reverse complement strand
ACAAACAGCGCGAGCATGACGACAGCCCCCACCCCCCAAATCAGCGCCCGTCCGCTCACACTCCGGGGATCGTCGTCGTCCTCCCATTCATTCGGATCGTCCGGCTCTTCCTGGATGTCCTCCTCCTCCCAGACCTCTTCCGTCGCAATGGAAGCGGTCTGGGCAGTGCTCCGGCCAGGCAACACGAATGTCGGCGGCTCGATCGCCGGTTTCCGCCCCTCATCCGTCTGCGGCGCCCGCCTCTCATCCGTCTCCATGCGCACCGTCTCATCCGCCGGCCTGCGGTTGATCCCGGACATGCCGCTTGTAACCGGGTCCACGCGAATCGTCGCGTCAGACAGGCCGGGCTCACTCTGGCCAGCCTGCCTCACCGCGGAATCCCAGCGCTTTGCCGCGCGCTCGCGCGCTGCGTCCTCCTCCATCCCGACCGCTTCCTTGCCCGGCGCAGCGACATTCCGTTCCGCGAGCAGGTCCGCCTCGACCGCCAACGCCTGCAGAATCGTTCGCAGGGATATCATGGTCACCGGTTTCGGCGCGCCCTCCCCGCGCAACTTCCGCATGGCCATCTCCCACACGCCGGATGACGCGATTTCATCGTCGCGCGGAGCGACAAACTTCCATTCGATCGCATGGGCAAAAAACTGGCTGAGTCTCCCCACGTTTTCCCCATCCTGCACAACGGTACCCGTCAAGTCGGGCAGCCCGATAAGGCGAGGTTCGCCGCGGTCAAACAGAATCTGTCCCGCGGAGAAAACGAACGGCACCCGCGCGCGCAACAATTCTTCCGCGCCGTCGGTGATCCGTTGACACGCCTGGAACAAGCTGCTCAGAGGAAGATCGGGCAGTCCGGGCGTCGCGCCGACGCCCTCGAACACGCACGCGAACCACTCTTTTCCTTCGGCGCAGTCAAGCAACGGCGCCACGTACGGATGAGATACGGGCGCTCTTTTTCCCAGCCAGTGGTCGAGTTGCGCCCTGTGCGCGAAAACATCCTTCGCGGCCACCAGCACGACCGGCCGGTCCAGGCGCAGGTCCCGTCCCGCCCCGATTTGCCACGGGCCGAAAAGCGGTTCCAATTCATCAGCCACATAACGGTCAGTCACTTGCATACGGCCACTCCCCTGTCAGGCAAGCCGTGCGTGTCACGACATGCTGCGCTCCAGTGTCGCTTTCATGCGTTCGCGGCGGCGCGCCAACCTCATCTCCCGTCGCGCGGGCGCGGTCTGATGATGCCACGCCTCCTCGTCGGTTTCCGGCGAAACGGGGGGAACCTCAGCAGGCCTGCCCTGTTCATCCAAAGCCACGAACGTCAAATAGGACGTTCCGGTGAGGCGAAGCTCTCCGGAAAGCAGGTCTTCCGATTCGATGCGGCAAAAGATCTCCATCGAAGTTTTGTGCGTCCAGGTGACAAACGCCTCAAGACGGATGGCCTCTCCCGCGCGAATCGGCGCAAGAAAATCAAAACTGTCGGTGGAAGCCGTTACCACGGGCATGCGGCAATGGCGCATGGCGGTGATGCTGGCAATCTTGTCGACATACGCCATGACCTTGCCGCCAAACATGCTCCCGTACGTGTTGGTGTCGGGAGGAAGAACGAGATCCGTCATCGTGGTCCGGGACTCGGACACTTTTCTTTCCTTCATCGGACAACCCCTCAATACACCCACAGCGCCGGAAGAACCGACAGGTTCGTCCACACGCGCGAGTGAAATGTGTACCAAGCCACCACGAATGTCAGCAGCAGCATGGTGATCCACATGGCACGGCGCATCAACCATCTCTCCTTCAAGGGGACATGTGGCATTTGACCGATCCGGCGCACGTCCGTCCGACGTGCCATCCGCCTATGAACCGGTTTTGGAATCCTTCCCGCGGTTCCGTTCAATCTCCACTCCCACGGATGCAAACACTCCGTGAACAGGAGCCTGCGGCTTTTCCAGCCGCACGGACACCGACGAAACGGATGGATGCGCGTCGAGCACGCGCTCCGCTATCCGTTCGGCAACCGTCTCCACCAGACGATACGGTTCCCCCTGTACAATCTGCTCAACGATATTATACACTTTCCCGTAGTCGACCGTATCTTGCAAGTCGTCCGACCGGCTTGCTCTTGCCGTATCGCACATCATCCTGAGAGAAACGACAAACCGCTGCCCAAGTTGCGTCTCCTCGGGAAATACGCCATGATACCCATAAAAAGTCAATCCATCCATGAATATGGTGTCCATTGACCGATACCCTCCCACGCGCTGACCGATCTGCGCAAACACTTGCAGGATTCCCGGCGCCACGCAGGGGATTGGGTTACCACATGTCCCCACAGAGGAGGGTTTATCCCTTGACATCCCAGCGCATGAAAATGATCGCTTCAGCCGTCTTTTTTGAACTCGCCCAGCACAAGGATATGCTGCGCGCCGCCGGGCGCCGCGTGGTCGATCTTGGCATCGGCACACCGGACCAACCGCCGCCGCCAGCCGTATTGCGCGCGCTTGCGGAGGCGATCCACTATCCGGAAGCCTTCCGCTACCCTGGTACGGACGGCACCCGCCGCCTGCGGCAGGCGGCTTGCGCATACATGGCGCGCCGGTTTCGCGTAAACGTCGATCCGGATGCCGAGTTGCTCGTCTTGATCGGCGCGCAGGACGGGCTGAGCCATTTGCCCCTGGCCATGGCCGATCCCGGCGATACGGTCATCGCGCCCGATCCTGGATATCCAATCTATGTCGCGGCGGCGCACTTGGCGGGGGCGACGCTGCACGCGCTTCCCCTGCGGGCGGAAAATCATTATCTGCCGGACTTTTCCTCCCTGCCGCCAGATGTTTACCGGCGGACAAAGATCATGATCCTGAATTACCCGAACAACCCGACGGGAGCCACCGCTCCCCGCGGCGTTCTGGAACAGGCTGTGCAACTCGCGCGGACGTACGGCTTCCTGCTGGTGCACGACGCGGCGTATGCCGAATTGGTGATGGACGGGCCGACCGCTCCGTCGTTGCTGCAAATTCCGGGGGGCAAGGACGTGGGGATCGAATTGCACTCCCTCTCCAAGATGTTCAATTTTGCCGGCGCACGCGTCGCTTTTGCAGTCGGCAACAGCAGCGCCCTGCAGGCGCTGAGAACGCTCAAATCGAACATGGATTACGGCGTGTTTCTCCCGGTCCAGGCGGCGGCGGCCGTCGCGCTGGAGGAAGGGGACGCCTTCATCTCATCCCTGCGCGACGAATACCGCCGCCGCCGCGACGCTTTTCTCGCGCCGCTGCACAATGCCGGTTGGTCCGTCGCGCCGCCGCAGGCGACCATGTTCGTGTGGGCCGGGCTCCCCGGGAACGCATCCTCGCGGGAGTTCGCCCTGCGCCTGCTCGACGAGGCGGGAGTGGGTTGCGTTCCGGGATCGGGTTTTGGCGCACTGGGCGAAGGTTTTGTCCGCTTCGCGCTGGTGCAGCCGCCGGACATCCTGGAGGAAGCCGCGCACTCCATCGCGGCGGCGCTGCGCGATGGAGCAATTTTATCGTGACTGTTGCCGCCGCTAACGCAAGGCGGCGGCAACGGCGTTGTGCGTCAGTCGTCGCAGCCGCCCGGGATCGTTCTGCCGCCCGTAGTGCACGCGATTGGTCAGCAGGACAAACCACAATCCGCTCTCCGGATCAATCGCGATGGACGTGCCGGTGAAGCCCGTGTGGCCGAATCCGCCGTCCGACCAAAGATCTCCCATGTGATCATAGGAATCGCCGCGCAGGCACCATCCGAGCCCCCGCACGCCATCCTGCCGCTCCGTCTGCCGCCGGATGGCTGCGCGGACGGTCGCCGGCGCAAACAAGGCGCCGCCGCCCGTGGCCCACATCCGCGCGTACAGCGCGACATCGCGCGCCGCCGCGAACATGCCCGCGTGCCCCGCGACTCCGCCCAGCGCATAGGCGTTTTCGTCATGCACCGCGCCATAGGTCAGCCTGCCCGTATCCTTCATCCACTCGGTGGCCGCGTAAACTGGCGCGTCCACCCTTTCTCCCGGCGCAACGCCGCGCCGTTCCACGGGGAACGCTTCTCCCTGCGGCTGAAGCGGCGAGTAGCGGGCCGTCCGCATACCGAGCGGCTTGAACACCGTATCGCCGACATATTCTTGCAAGGACATCCCGGTTACGCGCTCGATAATCTCGCCGAGCAGCATGAAGCCGATATCGCTGTACACCACCCGCTCGCCCGGCGCCCGTTCCAGCGGCACCTCCAGCAGGCGCAGCCTGGCCGCCTCCCGCGTCGGCTGCTGATAAAGCAACTCGCCTGCGGGCAGGCCGGACGAGTGAGTGAGCAGGTGGCGAACGGTCACCTTTCGCTTGAGGCCGTCACCGTACTGCGGAATAAACGCCGCCACCGGATCGGTCAGAAGGATCTGCCCGCGATCAAGCAGCGCGAGCACCGCCGGCAGGGTGGCGCACACCTTCGTCAACGATGCGAGATCAAACACCGTATCCAGCCGCATCGGAAGCTGCCAGTCCGGCCGGTCGACGGCCAGGCCGGCCGCGAGTTCAAGCACGGTCCGTTCGCGTCGCCCGACCAGCGCGACAGCCCCCGGCACCATCTTTTGCGCGACCGCCGACTCGATCATGTCGGCCGCACGCTGCAGGCGAGCCGGATCAAAGCCCGCGCTCTGCGCCTCGTCATTGTTCAATTGCCACACCATCATTCATCCCCCGCTCGGACAGATGCTCTGTTGGCCTATGGACGCAGGCCATACCAGCCGTCATAGATGGATCGGCCGATCTTTTGCATGGCCGGGATCGCTCCGGACGATTGATGCGCGAGTGTCACGACGAGAAACGTCGCTCCCCGCAGATAAAGGATTCCGGCGTCGTGCTCTATGTTCTTCACCATGCCCGTCTTGTTCGCAAACTGCCACAGGGGCAACATGCCGGCGGGACCGTTCTCCGGGTCGGGAAGAATGCCGGGGATCTTGTTCTGATACTGTTGCGCCTTCAGGATGTCGATCATCCGGCGCGACGCAATATGGGACACGAGCGTGCCGTCCACCACCTTGCGCAACCACAGGGCGATGTCTTCCGCCGTGATCTCGTTGCGCCCATTGAAGCCGCCCGCTGCGCGCTGCAAAGGATTGCGCAGCACGCTGGACCTGAGTCCGTCGTCGCGCATGTGGGCGTTGATGGTCTCGATGCCCATGCGGTCAATCAGCAGGTTGGTGGCCGTGTTGTCACTCACGGTGATCATCAGCGTCGCCAGATCAAGGATGGGCAACGCGATGCCCGGCGTGAACAACTTCAGGACGCCGGAACCGTTCACCTGATCTTCCAGTCGCAACTCGACCATTTCATGGAGATGAAGCGTCCCTTTCGCCTGTTCGTGAAAAACGGCGCTCAATACAGGCAATTTGATCACACTGGCCGCCTGGAACAGCCTGTCGGGCTGCCACACGAAGCGCTCGCCGCTCTCGGCGTGTTCCACCACCACACCCCAGGTTCCGCCGCCTTCTTCACAAAAGCCCATGATTTCCTTCCCGATCACAGTCAGATCCACCATGCTCACTCCTTATGATCATCAGTTCCGGTTGACTGCCGGTGCATTGCCGCCGCTTCCCGCGTGGCGTTGAGAAGTTCGAGACTCTCTGAAAACTTGCGGCTGGCGACAGCCGTGAAGACGACATCCATCACGAACAGCGACGTTAGCCGCGACGTCATGGCGGCGGGCCGTATGACAGATTCATCCGCCGAGACAAAAAGCGCGATATCGGCCAGATCGCGCAGCGGATTCTTGCCGTACTGCGTCAATGTAATCACCGTCGCCCCGCACTTGCGGGCCATCTGCGCCACTTCAATCGTGTCCGTCGTCT
>JAJZZT010000296.1 GCA_021797415.1 Bacillota bacterium | reverse complement strand
TCACAATCAGGAAAAAGTGTTGAACGCTTTTCGCGAGTGCCGCGTCGCGGAAACGGATATGTTCGGATCAACCGGATACGGGTATGGCGACCGGGGGAGAGAGCAACTGGAGCGCGTGTTTGCCCAGGTATTCGGCGGTGAACGCGCGCTGGTGCGACCTGCGATCACATCCGGCACCCACGCTCTTGCGGTGGGCCTGTTTGCTCTGCTGCGCCCGGGAGATCACCTGATTTACGCGACCGGCCTGCCGTACGACACACTGCATCCGGTCATCGGCCTGCGGCCGGGCAACGGCAGCCTGGCCGAGTTTGGCGTTTCGTTCACCGCCGTGGAATTGCTGGCCGACGGGAGCGTGGACCGCCGGAGGCTTGTCGAACTGCTGCAGGATGGCAAACTGCAGGAGCCGGATGCGACAGCCTGGACGGTGCAGGATAAACCGGATAAAAGGTGGCCGGCGCCGCAGGGTGGCGTCGGGCGCAGGGAAAAACGGACGGTGGTGGCTCTGCAGCGCTCCGCGGGATACGCGTGGCGTCGGGCGCTCACCGTTTCCGAGATGGGTGCGGTGGTAAAAGACATCAAGACGGTCGATCCGGATGTCATGGTTCTGGTGGACAACTGCTACGGCGAGTTCACAGAAAAACAGGAACCGGGCGATATCGGCGTAGACTTGACGATCGGGTCACTGATCAAGAACCCGGGCGGCGGACTCGCCCCTACGGGCGGATACATTGTGGGCTCGGCGGATGCGGTGGAGGCGGCCGGCCAGCGCCTGACCGCTCCGGGAATCGGCGGCGAGAGCGGTTCGCATGAGAGCTACCGCCTGTATTTTCAAGGGCTGTTCCTGGCGCCGCACATCGTTTCGGAGGCGCTCAAAGGGAAGCTGTTTGCCGCGCGCGCACTGGCCGACGCAGGGTTTCCCTGCGAGCCGGCGGCCGAAGCGGACGGCGGCGATATCGTGCTGCGAATCCGGCTCGGTTCGGCGGATCGGCTGATCCGGTTTTGCCAGGCGATCCAGAGCGCCTCTCCGGTCGGATCGCACGTGGCTCCCGAGCCGTGGGACATGCCTGGATACGCGAACCCCGTCATCATGGCTTCGGGCGCGTTCGTGCAGGGGTCGTCCATCGAATTGTCAGCCGACGGGCCCTTGCGCGAGCCTTATATCGCGTACCTTCAGGGAGGGCTGACCTATTCGCACGTGAAGATCGCCATCCTGCATGCTCTGAAAGAGATGGGATAAAACCAGGAAGATTACACTGGGTTAACAAAAGATTGACGCGCGCATGGAAGGTGTGGTATAGATCATTTGTGAAGTGAGTTGCCAACGGGGAGTGGATGGGGATGGATGACGCGACCCGAAGAAGCCTTGCCTTGTTTCCGATCGGCATCGTGCAGAAATTGACGGACCTGACCGCGCGCCAGATTCGTTATTATGAACAGCATGAACTGATTCATCCTGTCCGGACGGAGGGGAATCAGCGCCTGTTCTCCTTCAATGACGTGGAGCGGCTGCTGGAGATCAAGAATTTCATCGACAAAGGGTTGAATATTGCCGGCATCAAGGCGGTGATGAACAACGCCTCCCCTTCTGACGAAGCGGAGACAGAGCGCATTCAGCAGACGGAGGAAGCGCTTGCAGAACTGAGCCAGCACGATCTGCACGAACTGCTCATGCAGGAACTGTCCGCGCGTTCCGGGCATCCCGGAGGGCCTGAATCGCTCATGCAGGGAGAACTGGCGCGCTTTTTTCGCAAGGACCGCTGACGGGGCGGGGCGTTCACACGCATGGAACCATGCGGCGGACGGTCCCGGCGCGAATGATAAAGTACATGCGAGCGAGGGAACGCAAAATGGCAACCACCTATAGCAAACAGGATATCATGGAACTGGCGAAAGAGCAGAATGTCCGTTACCTGCGCCTGCAATTCACCGATCTGCTCGGAGTGGTGAAAAACGTTGAGGTTCCGATCAGCCAGCTCCAGGATGCGCTGAACAACCGGACCATGTTTGACGGTTCTTCGATTGAAGGGTTTGTGAGAATTGAAGAATCGGACATGTATCTGTACCCGGACCTCTCGACGTGGCTGGTCTTTCCCTGGCAAAGCGGAGCGGGTACGGTCGCCCGGTTGATCTGCGACATCCACCTGCCGGACGGGACGCCGTTCCCGGGGGATCCGCGCGGTATTTTGAAACGCCAACTGGAGCGGGCGCGGCAGCTCGGTTTTTCCACCATGAATGTCGGCCCGGAGCCGGAGTTTTTCCTCTTCAAGCTTGATGAACACGGGAAGCCGACGACCGAGATGAATGACGAGGGCGGGTACTTTGACCTTGCGCCCGTCGATCTGGGTGAAAATTGCCGGCGCGAGATCGTGCTTGTGCTGGAATCGCTCGGCTTCCATGTGGAGGCGTCCCATCACGAGGTTGCACCGGGGCAGCACGAGATTGATTTTGCCTACGCCGACGCGCTCGCGGCCGCGGACAATATCATGACTTTCAAGCTCGTCGTCAAGACGGTTGCCAGGCAGTTCGGGCTGCACGCCACGTTCATGCCTAAGCCGCTTTACGGGCACAACGGATCGGGGATGCACTGTCACCTCTCGCTCTTTGACGGTGAAACGAACGCCTTTTACGACGCGGCGGATGAACTGGGGCTCAGCCAGGCGGGGCGGCGTTTCCTTGCCGGCATTCTTGTGCACGCGCGCGGTTTTACGGCGGTGACCAATCCGCTGATCAATTCCTACAAGCGTCTTGTGCCAGGCTACGAGGCTCCGTGCTACATTGCCTGGTCGGCCAAAAACCGCAGTCCGCTCGTACGCATACCGGCGTCGCGCGGAAATGGCACGCGGCTGGAGTTGCGCAGTCCTGATCCCTCGGCGAACCCCTACCTGGCGATCGCCCTGATGCTGCGCGCGGGACTGGATGGTATTGAACGCAAGTTGACGCTGCCCGCGCCGATCAATCGCAACATCTACGTCATGAACGAGATGGAGCGCGTGCGCGCGGGCATTCACAGCCTTCCTTCCAGTTTGCGCGAAGCGCTCAATGAGCTGGCCAACGATGAAATCATGCGCGACGCGCTTGGCGAGCACGCATACGCGCATTTCCACGAAGCGAAACTGATCGAGTGGGATATGTTTCGCACCATGGTGCATCCATGGGAGCGGGAGCAGTACCTGACCCTGTATTGAGTGAACGGCGACGGCCGTCATTCTCGCGGATGCGGTCGAATGGACGGGCGCGGTCGGATGATCAATGCAGGGTGCGCCACAATCCGACGACCCGGCCGAGGATGGCGGTCGCCGGCTGGCGCGATGGTTCCCGCGCGGCGTTTCCCGGTTGCGGGAAAACGCGATCACTTTCTTGGGAAAAATGCCTGATGGCGATTCTTCCGTCATCCGTCAGGGCGACCACGATGTCGCCGTTTTCCAGGCCGCCCCGCCTTTCTACATAAACGATGTCTCCGGACCGGATGTCCGCGTCCGGCATGCTGTCTTCCGCCACGCGCAGCGCAAACGCGTCGCTGTCATCGGGAATGTCCGGCGGGAGTGGGATATAGTCTACGGTTTCCTCGAACGTCACTGACGCCCCGGCGCCGGTTGTCACCCTGCTGACCAGCGGCACATGGCCGGATGCCGTCCGTCCGGCGCTCTCGGCCGTCACTTCGATGGCGCGCGGCTTTGTCGGGTCGCGGCGGATCAAGCCCCGTTTCTCCAATTTGGCGAGATGGCTGTGCACGGTCGACGTGCTTGCCAGGCCCACCGCATCGCCGATCTCTCTTACCGAAGGCGGATAGCCGCGCCTTCGCACCTGTTCCTTGATAAACGCGAGAATGGCGTCCTGCTTGTTGTGCACAGTCAGTCGAGCCATGTGTTTCCTCCTGTCGGTGATGGAGCGATTATAGCATACTCCGGAAATGGGGCAAACAAGCGTTCGGTTCAGAACGGCCGTGAGAAAGGGGGTGTTCCGGTGCGGTGGGGACAGTGGTTCTTTGTGTATCTCGCCGCCATGAACGGAGTGACGTTTGTCCTTATGGCCCTGGACAAAAAACGCGCCCGCCATCGCCGAAGAAGGCGTGTGAAGGAACGCACGCTGTTTTTTCTGACCATTGCCGGGGGAGCGCTTGGAACATGGCTGGGCATGGCGCGATTCCGACACAAGACAAAGCACGCATCCTTTCAAATTGTGGCGCCGACATTTACGGTTCTCTGGATTCTTCTGGTGATGTGGATGCTCGATGTGGGGATTTTCGGACGTTGAACACAAGAAACCGCAGAAATTCACAAAGCTCTGCGATCTATAGGGTTGCGGGCATTCACAATGTGTGCGCCGGAGTGGTACAGTAAAAGCGAAACCGCATACAACGAATCACGGGGATGGGGAGTGATGGCCCATGGTGGAGTATGGCCTTTCGCTGCAGGCATTTCGGCTGTTCACGGGCTCATCGCATCCCGTGTTGGCGCGGGATGTCGCGTCCGCCCTCGGGGTGGAACTCGGAGCTGTCACATTGTCCCGTTTTCGAAGCGGTGAGTTGTATGCGCAGTTCCCCGACAGCGTGCGCGGCGCTGACGCTTACCTCCTGCAGACATTCTCCGATCCTATCAACGATCATTTCGTCGAACTCCTGCTGATGATCGACGCGCTAAAGCGCAGCTCGGCGGGCAGGATCAACGTCATCATCCCGTACTACGGATACGGGCGGCAGGAGAAGCAGGGTGAAGCGCGCGAACCGATTTCCGCAAAAGTGATGGCGGACGTGCTGACAACGGTGGGGGCGCACCGCGTCATCACGATTGATCTTCACGCTTCGGCGATCCAGGGATTTTTCAATATTCCCGTGGATCATCTGTCTGCGCTGTCCTTGCTGTCGGAACGCGTAAAGGAGATGGGTCTGCAGGACGCCATCGTGGTGTCGCCCGACGCGGGGAGGGCCAAGACGGCCGAGAAATTTGCCGCCCTGCTGGAATTGCCCATGGCGATTATGCATAAGGGGCGACCGCGGCACAACGAAGCGGTCATCACCCATCTTGTGGGGGATGTCGAGGGCAAGACGCCGATTGTCATTGAGGACATCATCGATACGGGAGGGACCATCGTCCAGGTCGTCGATACCCTGGTTTCCATGGGCGCTCGACCGGAGGCGGTGCTGTGCGCGTCGCACGGCGTGTTCTCGGCTCCCGCGGAACAGAGGCTGCGGCATCCGGCGATCCGCGAGATTCTCGTGACGGACACGTTGCCGCTGCGGCCGGAGATGCACGAACTGCCGATTCAGGTGATCCCGGCCGCGCCGCTGTTGGCGCGGGCGATCGGACGCGTGCATCAGAATCTGGCGTTAAGCACGATGTGAGACGGCGCGCCGGGGGACATGTGCGGTGAAGGCGGAAAGCGCGGGTGCTTCACGGACATTTGGAACGCATCCGCGCCGGCGCGCGCCGATTCTCGCGAAATCGGCGGTCATCAGAGAGCATTTCTCGCAAAAAGTATCCGAAAGTGCTGACAGGAAACGTGGTCATGCGCTATTCTATGATCGCAACCTATTTTGTCCATGAGGGGTCGATAGCGCGTGGGTAAAGATGCGTTGATCCACAGGGCGGCGGATGCCGCCGGATTGACAAAGAAGGATATGGAGGCGGCGTGGAAAGCGCTGCAGAAGGCCATTGTCGAAGAACTGCACAGTGGAGAGGAAGTCACGATCGCGGGCGTGGGCAAACTGAAGCCGGCCATGCGCGCGGCTCGCATGGGCAGGAATCCGCAAACCGGGCAGGAGATCGCCATTCCGGAGAAACAGACGGTGCAACTCAAGGTCAGCAGCACGTACGTGGGCTGAGAGAGCGGAACCTGTGCGGGTG
>JAJZZT010000038.1 GCA_021797415.1 Bacillota bacterium | reverse complement strand
TTCCCGACTGATGAGATGCTCCGAACGAAAGACGGCCGTTCGCTCCGTTTCATCAATCTCGTTCATGGCCATGGAACCGAACGGCACGAGCAAAAAAGGCAGGAGCAGCGCCGTGACGCTTCCAAACATCAGGAGTGTCCAGCGGTTCACGGCATGGACGAACACGAGACAGACCAAACCCAAGCCGACGGCCGACCCCTGCATCATGATCCTGCCCTGCCGTTCTCCGTGCGCGGTGCGCCCCGCCACGTAAAATGCGATCAAGCTCAGAAATCCCGTCCACAGTCCGTATTCACCCAGTCCCTCCTCCGTTCCCGTCACAAGGTACACCAGAAGTCCGATGTAAAAGGCAAACAGTCCTTCGCGCAAGCCAAAGACTGCCGTCGCCCACCACAGACGGGTCCAGTCGGGATCCTCGCGAAAGCGGAAGCCCTGCGCCAGTTTCATAGCGCGAGGCTTGCGGATGCACACAAGGCGAAAACTGAGCCATACGCAGACCGCAAACAACGCCAGGGACAAGCCGAACACCACATGGTAGCCCGAAAAACGCCATCCCTTTGTAATGAGATATCCCGCCACAAACGGACCGATCATCGCGGACAAGGATGTGAACAGGCCCGATACGCCGTGAAATACTCCCCTGTTGTCTTTTTGCGTCAAATCAAAGCTCAGCACCTGATATCCGTACCAGTACAGTCCTTGTCCCATGCCGGAAAGCAGTCCAAGCCAGATGAAATGGTGGGCGCTCTGACGCCCCAGCCAGAGCAGGAAGCCGAAGAATGCCGTCAAAATGGCGATCCCGGTCCGGATCAGCCACACCTGGCCGATCCGTTCAGCCAGCCGGCCGCCGGCCACGAACGCGACGGGCAGCACGGCATAGATGGTCCAGTTGTACATTCCGATCGCCAACAGCGAATGGTCCACGCGCCAGATGTAGATATTCACAAACAGTCCCGAAAGGCTGAAACCCGCGATGTACAGAGCGCCGACAACGATCAGCACACGCGCATCGCGCGACAGCGCACTTGGCATGACCATCCCCCTCGGCTCTAGGGTAGCCGGGGGGAATGTGGATTATGCTTGTGCGTCACATCTGCGTCACACCACAAAACTGTACACCAGCGTCGCTGCGCCGAGCGCGACACAGTAAATTCCGAACGGACGCAGCGCCTTGATTTCATGTCGCTTGAAGTACCGCATCAAAAACCATGTGCTTAGATAAGCGGCGATTCCGGCCAGCACACCGCCGATGAGCGCCTGCGTCAACAGGCTGTGCGCATGAGAGAGCTTGGGCAGTTCCTTGACAGCCGCCCCGAGAATCACGGGAGTGGCGAGCAGAAAGCTCAGGCGGGCGGCGGCCGCATACTCCAGGCCGTACAGCAGTCCTCCGATCATCGTCATGGCGGACCGCGAAAATCCCGGTATGAGCGCAAACGACTCCAGCACGCCGATCACGATGATCTGGCGATTGGTCAGATCGGCCATGCCGCGCTTGCCGCGACGGCGCAACAACCGGTCGCCCGCTATCAGGATCGCGCCGTTGACAATCAGGAAAAACATCGCGGCGCGCGGCGCAGAGAACAGGCGCGCGAGCGGATGGTTGAAAAATTCGCCGATCAACACCGCCGGCACCGTACCGAGCACGAGCAGCCAGAACTCCTTGCGGGCGGTCTTCACCGCCGGCCGTTCCGCCGCAGCGCCCGTCGCCACCAGAGCGCGAAGGTACGTCAGCCAGTCTGCGAAAAAATAGATGAGCAACGCGACGGCGGTGCCGACGTGAAGCATGACGACAAAGGGAAGAAATCCCGGACTCTTCTGCAAATCAGGCCAATGAAACAAAAACGGAAGAATGACAGCATGTCCCACGCTGCTGATGGGGAAAAGCTCCGTGATCCCCTGCACAATGGCAAAAATCGCCGTCTGTCCAAGAGACATGGAAATCGCCGTATGTACGACATTCATATTGAAAAACTCTCCCTCCAGTCCATTTCGCTGGTATTGTAGCACATATACCCCACCCGGCGCCCACCGTTCTCTTGGGACTGGGACTCACCCCCGCTGGTCGAGTTTCTTGAACTGCGCCAGCGCGGCGGTAAGCGCCGCCTCGGATTTTTCCAACTGTTCCTCCACCATCCCGATATCCACGTACAAATCGGAAAAATCCCGCCACGAACGCGCACGGCTGCGCAACTCCTGCAACCGGTCGGCAACCTGCACCGCATTCTCATTGGCCTCGGCCAGACGATCCGTCACCTGCTTGACCAGGTGTTCCTTGGGAGTGCTCCGATAGATGTCGAGAAACTCAATTTCTCCCGTCAACTTGGTGATCGCGGCGATGAGCTTTGCTTCGCGGCGCCGCAGTTTGTCAATCCGGAAGGAAAAGTCCCCCTTCCTGCGTTCCCGGACGGCAATCCAAATCGCGACCCCGGCGACCGGAATGATCAATAGAGACCAGACTCCCAACCCCACTCATCCTTCCATTTTCATCCCATATGGTACATGTTTAATAACTGCCACTTTTGTCCAAAATAATGATAGTTCACAAGGGGACGTGTGAGAAATCCGGAATTCACGGCCGGACTCTATCACATCTCCCCGCGATGGGGAGAGGATTGAGCGTGCGAAAAACTCACTACCTGCCGGCCGTTGCCGTCTTGCTCGGTCTTGCGGGACATGCGATGGCCATGCAGACCGCCTCCAGTCCAACGGATGTGGGGGCCACCATGGAGTACACCGTGCAATCGGGAGACACCGTCAGTTCCATCGCGCAGGCATTTCATACCACTATCCAGACGGTCGTCGCGCTGAACCACCTTGCCGATCCAAATCTGATCAACACAGGACAGCAACTGATGGTGCCCTCGCCAAACGCAGGGATACCACCCGGCGCGCAACCCGTCGTCTGCACCCTGACGGCGTACACGGACGGCTACGCCTCCACAGGGAAAGTACCGGGCCAGCCGGGATACGGCATCACGTCGACCGGCCAGGTGGCCATGCAGGGATTGACCGTTGCCGTCGACCCGGGTGTCATCCCGTACGGCACCCCGCTGCTGATTCCCGGAGTGGGCGTCCGGGTAGCGGAAGACACGGGCGGCGCGATCGTCGGCGATCATATCGACGTGTTCTACAACAGCGACCAGACGGCTCTCAACTTTGGCGTGAAGCGGGGCGTGCTTGTCTACATCCTGCCCAAAAAAGACGTCACATTCATTCATCGCCTGCCCGTGCTTGCGCAGGACATCAACCGGGCGCACGCCTATTTGCGCCATGCGGCTGTGCAGGATCAAGTATACACCAGTTCCGCACTCCTGAAAGCCGCCGCGACGCTGGCGGCGCCAAGCGGCGTGGAATCCGCCGCCGCCCTGCTCGCAACCGGGACGCCGGCGCGCCAGTCGCCGAAAGCAACGCGTCCGGCGGCGGCCCGCCGATCCCCGGACCATCCGCAAACCGTCCTGCCCCTCGTTGCAAAATTGCGGACAGACCATCCGGCGCACGGCCTGCAGCCGGCCTCCCGTCCCGCGCGCGCAACGGCGGCCGTTCGCGCGCTCACCCCGCGCATCGACGTGTTGGATGCCTGGAATGTCATGCTCGAACAGGATGTCTGGCAGCCGATCCTGCGCGCGGCCGGCCGGGCAATCCGGTAGGGACAACCGGGCGATCCGGTAGGGACAGGTCCGCTTGGTACGCCGACTCTCTGAATCTCCATGCCGGGGAGTGCGGAGCCGCATGGTTCAGACGTACCGCTGCGCGCTGATGACGCGATCCGCCGCCGCGCGTCCGAGCGCAACCGCATTGCCCGGCAGTCCGCGCGCCAGTTTGCGGGCTGCCGCACACGCCGCGCCAAGCTCATCGCCCACGGCGACTGCCGCAAACACCTCGCGCGCGCACATCTCGGCGGCCGGAAACGACCGCTCGATGAAAAGCGCCGCCAGATCGCGCTGCCCATCCGCTCCGGGAAGCTGCCTTGCAGCGCACAATCTCACGCGGATCAGGGCGCTTTCCATGGCGTAGAGCGCGATCACCAGATCCGCCAGGTTTGCGACGACCTCCTGTTCATCCGAAAGGCGCTTGCCAAACGCCTGCACCGCCATGCCGCCCGCGAGCAGGAACAGCTTGCGCACCACTTCGACAAGACGCGCTTCGCGGGCCAGCGGTCCGTCGTCCGCAGACGGCCCGATCGGCTCCAGCAGCTCCGCCTGTACGGTGCGCACCGCTTCGAGCAGCGGCAGACGCCCCTGTTCAGCCCATTTTAACAGAGTGCCCGGAATCAACAGGCGATTGATCTCGTTGGTTCCTTCAAAAATACGATTGATGCGCGAATCGCGGTACATGCGTTCGATAGGGAATTCCTGGATGTAGCCCATGCCGCCGTGGATCTGCAGTCCTTGATCGACGACAAAGTCCAGCATTTCCGAACCAAAGACCTTATTGACCGAGCACTCCACCGTAAACTCGGCAATTTTTCCGGCCGTCTGCGCGCCGCGCTCGTCCGCCGCCGGATCGACCTCCCGCAATGCGGCGTCCAGAGCGCCCGCCGTCCGGTACACAGCGCTCTCCGCCGCATACAGCCGGGCGGCCATCATGCCGATCTTCGCCTGGATCAAGGGAAATGACGCGAGCGGCCGTCCGAACTGCCTGCGCGTATTCGCGTATTTCGCAGTGATCTCCAGCGCGTATTTGGCCGCGCCCACACAGCCCACGGCGAGTTTGTAACGGCCGATATTCAGGATATTGAAGGCAATGACGTGTCCGCGTCCGGCGTCTCCGAGCAGATTTTCCTTCGGAACAGGCACATCTTCCAGGATCAACGCCCGTGTGGATGATGCCTTGATTCCCATTTTTCGCTCCTCGGGTCCCGTCGACACACCGGAGAACGTCCGCTCCACGATAAAGGCGGAGAACTGTTGTCCGTCAATCTTCGCATAGACGATGAACACGTCCGCGAAGGCGGAATTCGTGATGAACTGCTTGCGCCCATTGAGCAGATAGTGGCCGCCATCCTCCGACAGCCTGGCCGTGGCGCGCACACTGAGCGCGTCCGAGCCGCTGTCCGGTTCCGTGAGCGCGTACGCGGCAAACCACTCTCCGGAGGCGAGACGCGGAAGATACCTCTCCTTTTGTTCCGCATTGCCGAACAAAACGATGGGCAGCGTGCCGATCCCCACGTGGGCGCCGTGGGACAGGGCGAATGATCCCACGCCCGACATGTGTTCGCTGATGAGCGCCGAACTCACCTTGTCCAGGCCAAGTCCGCCGAACGGTTCGGGAATGTCGGCGGCGAGCAGTCCGAGCGACCCCGCCTTGCGCAGCAGGTCGACTGTCAGCGGCCAATCCTGATGTTCCAGCCGTTCGATGGCCGGGCGCACTTCCCGTTCAGCAAATTCGTGCGCCGTGCGGGCGAACATGATCTGTTCCAAAGAAAAGTCCTCCGGGATAAAAACGCCCCGCCCGTCACTCGGCGCGACCACAAAACGCGAGCCCCGTTCACGATTTGCCGCGCTTTGACCGTCCGCATAACCCATGCCCCACCCTCCTCGCAGAGATTGTTTACAGCCGCTCAAACACGGCGGCTGCGCCCATGCCCCCGCCCACGCACATCGTCACCACGCCGTAACGGCCGTTTTGTCTGCGCAGTTCGGCGATCAGATCGACCGCCTGCCGGGTTCCGGTGCATCCCAGAGGATGGCCGAGCGCGATGGCGCCGCCGTTGACGTTCACCAACTCATCATCCAGTTCCAGTTCGTCGATCACCCGGACCGCCTGCGCCGCAAACGCCTCGTTCAATTCGATCAGGTCGATATCGTCCAAGGACAGCCCCGCCTGCGCCAGCGCTTTGGGCACGGCCGCCACAGGCCCCAACCCCA
>JAJZZT010000226.1 GCA_021797415.1 Bacillota bacterium | reverse complement strand
GCAATGGCTGCTCGACAGCCACCCGGAGGTCATCGCCCGCGCGCGCGACGGCAGCGTTCATCCGACGCGGGTGGCGGCGTACAGGCACCCCGTATTTCTCGATCTCGCCGCACGCTGGTACGAACAGGCAACCCAGAGTATCCGGCCGTTTCTCGCCACGCAAGGCGGGCCTGTGATCATGTTTCAGTTGGACAACGAGGTGGGCATGCTGCACTGGGTCACGAACACTGCGGACCACCATCCGGAGACGCTGCATCACCTGGCGCAGCACCTGGAATTGAAATACGGCCAGATTGAAACGATGAACTCGCTCGTTGGATCGGATGCCGGGAGTTTCGCGGAATGGACGGAACGCCTGGAAGACTGGCGCGAACGCGCCCCGCTGGTGTTCCACTGGTTGTGGACGGATTTCTGGCGGGATGAATTTGCCCGGTATATTCAGGAGTTGCAGGAGTTTGCCCAGGCGCGGGGAATCGATGTCCCGTATATCGTGAACGTGCATGGATTCAAGGATTACTCTGTGTACAGCCGCGGGGTGGACTACCCCATCGGGCTCTCCCAGTTGCGCGAAACGGTCCGCGTTCCGGGAGTCATCCTGGCGGGGGACTTCTATCCGGGCCGTGTCGGCTACGACAATGCGCACGACCTCGTGCTCGCCACGGTCCTTACAGAGGCGATGGGCGCTTCGCGGCAGCCGGTGTTTTCGGCGGAATTCCAGTCCGGACGGCTGTCGGACAGGCCGCGCGTGAGCGAGCGGGACCTGGACCTGATCACGCGCATCTGTGTGGCCCACGGGATGAACGCGTTGAATTACTACATGTTTTGCGGCGGAGACAATCCGGAGGGCATCGGCCTGTTCGGCCGCCGGCACGAGTGGCAGGCGCCGATCGCCGGCGACGGCGCGTTGCGGCCTTCGTACGGGGCGGCGCAGTCGCTCGGCCGCCTGTTCGCCACATTTAACGAACTGCTGTGCCAGACCCGCAAGGCGGTCGATACGCACATCGGCTTCTACTCGCCGTACTACGCGACGGAAACGGTGCCAAGAGACCTCCCGCAACTTGCATCCACGCTGGACGACGTGGCTGCGCAGCGGGAACACATGCACTTTGACGGCCTGTGGCGCTTGCTGGTGGCCGCCAACATCTCTTTCCGCGCGGTGGACCTGCAGGCGGATGGCGGGCTGGATGTCCAGGCGACGCCGACGCTGTTCGTTGCGGCCACCCAGTACATGGACGCCGGGACCCAGGAGCGGCTGAGGGATTACACCGCCATGGGCGGCACGCTTGTGATCGGCCCAAGGATGCCGCACCTGGATCTGTTCGGCGCGCCCTGCCGGATTCTGGCGGACGCCATGGGACTGGGAAAGTGGCATGAGCGCCGGGGGTTCCTGCGGGTGAACGTGCTCGGGACGGATTCGGTCTTTTGCCGTCAGCATCTCGTGTTTGACGGGGTTCCCGCGGACGAGGCGATCGCGTTTGGCGAAGGGGGAACCGAGGAGGTCGCGGGATTTGTCCGTCCGCACGGCAAGGGAACCGTGTTGGTGCTGGGGGTGGGCCTGGCGCACGAGTTCGACTACGCCGTGGACGTGATGCGGCAGATCGCCCGGCGCGCCGGTGTCCGTCCGCGTCTTGCGCTCTCGGACGGACATCTGTTTGCGGCGGAGCGCGTTTCTGAGAACGGCCGCCTGCTGTTCATCAACAATGTGTGCGACCATGCGCTGACCACCACCGTATCAAGCATGGGCGAGCGACTGTTCGGCGGGAACAGCGTCACGGTTCCGGCCGGTGCGGGAGTGATGCTGCCGCTCCAATGCGCCGTCAGGGAGAACCTGCTGCTGGAGTACAGCACATGGGAGGTTGAGAAGATCATCAATGGAAGGGACGGTGTGCGATTGCAACTGCGTACGGGAGGAGAGGTGCGGGGAGTGGTGCGCCTGCGGGGACCGTACCGCCTCGTCGCGGCGGAAAACGTCTCCTGCGATGTGCATGGCGACGGGCAGACCATCGAGATCAGGCTCTCTGCCGAACAGACTCCATCCTGCACGGTCGAACTGGGAATGAACGCTCAGGATGAATTGTGCTTTACATCGCTATGACATGGGCATATAATTTGACCATATTGCCAGTCCAATAGAGAATAGTGAAACTGTGTCCGCCGGTTTGCTGCGGACGATCGCGGGGAAGATGTCCGACGGATCTTCCAGATGCGCACAGAGATATCAGGCAACACTCCCGGGGGAGAGCCGTTTTGTCCAACGTCTTGGAAGTTGAATCATTGAGTGTGGAATTTCGGATAAACGGGAACTATTTCCACGCGGTGAACGATGTATCGTTTCACATCGAAGCGGGTGAGACACTCGGCATTGTCGGCGAATCGGGATGTGGAAAGAGCGTCACGTCCCTCGCTTTGTTGCGTTTGTTGCCAAAGAACGCGCGCGTCGGCGGAAGCGCCCTGTACAAGGGGCGCAACCTGCTCGGCCTGGGGGATCGGGATATGCGGCAGGTCCGGGGCAACGAGGTAAGCATGATCTTTCAGGAGCCCATGACTTCACTGAATCCCGTCTACAAGATTGGCGCGCAGATCGCCGAGGCGTTGCGGCTGCATACGGACAAATCGCCGCGGCGCGCGTGGCGGGAGTGCACCGACATGTTGCGCAAGGTGGGCATCGCCCGACCGGATTCGATCATGGATGATTATCCCCACCAACTGTCCGGCGGTATGCGCCAGCGCGTGATGATCGCCATGGCCATGGTTTGCAATCCTCAGCTTCTCGTCGCGGACGAACCTACGACCGCGCTGGACGTGACCATCCAGGCGCAGATTCTCGACTTGATGAGGAAGCTGTCGAGCGATTTCGGAACGTCGGTCCTGATGATCACGCACGACCTCGGCGTGGTGGCGGAGATGTGCGACCGTGTGGCGGTCATGTACGCCGGGCAGATCGTGGAGCAGGGGACCGTCGACGACATTTTCTACAATCCCCAGCATCCGTATACGCGCGGCCTGTTAAACGCGATTCCGAAGATCGACGCAACCGCCAAGGAGCGGCTGCAGCCGATTGAGGGCAACGTTCCGTCCCTGGCCCGAATGCCCGAGGGATGTCACTTTGCTCCGCGCTGTCCCCTCGTATTTGAAAAATGTCTGGCGCAGTCGCCCGGTCTCTTTACGGTCGGATCCGGGCACCTGTCGCGCTGCTGGCTGAACGAACCGAAGGGGGAAGCGACGGATGAGCGAGATCCTGCTTGAGGTCCGCGACTTAAAAAAACACTTCCCTCTTCGTAGCGGAGTCTTCGGTCTCGGGAGCGGGGCCGTCCGCGCCGTGGACGGCGTTTCGCTCCAGGTGCGGGCGGGCGAAACGCTCGGGGTGGTCGGCGAATCCGGGTGCGGCAAATCCACGCTGGGGCGCAGCATCCTCCGCCTCATCAACCCGACGGGCGGCGCGATCAAATTTGCCGGGCGGAACATCCTGTCCCTGAATAAAAACCAGATGCGCGCCATGCGCAGGGAGATGCAGATTGTCTTTCAGGATCCGTACGCGTCGCTGAATCCGCGCTACACCATCTTCCAGACCCTGTCCGAGCCGCTTGAGGTGCACGGCCTGTACGACGCGAAAGAGCGCAGGAGCCGCGTGTACTCCATCCTGGAGCGCGTGGGGCTCGATCCGTCGTACGCAAGCCGTTTTCCGCATGAATTTTCCGGCGGGCAGCGGCAGCGCATCGGCATCGCGCGGGCGCTCATCCTGCAACCCAAACTGATGGTGCTGGACGAACCGGTGGCGGCGCTGGACGTCTCCGTCCAATCGCAGGTGATCAACCTGCTGGAGGACCTGCAGGACGAGTATCACCTCACCTATATTTTCATCGCGCACGACCTGTCGGTCGTCAAGCACATCAGCGACCGCGTGCTCGTGATGTACCTCGGCAAAATGGCGGAACTGGCGTCGGCGGACGAGCTCTTCGCCAACCCCCTCCATCCCTACACGCAGGCCCTGCTCTCGGCTGTCCCGCTGCCGAATCCGCGGGCAAGGCGGGAGCGCCAGATTCTGCAGGGCGATCTTCCGAGCCCCGCCAACCCGCCGCCGGGCTGCGTGTTTCACACGCGCTGTCCCATAGCGGAGGATATCTGTCGGCGGGAGATTCCCGAGTGGCGCGAGGTCAAACCGGGTCATCACGCGGCTTGCCATCTCGTGAAAGGGGGGACGCCGTGACTGCGGGCGGATGAACGATCGTTTTCCCGAAACGGGGGAACCGCTTGCCATTGCCCCGGGGGCGTGCGATCAAGTCCGTGCACCGGCTGATCGCATATTCTCAAGGATGTCCCTGTTCACGAGGCAAAACAACAAAAGGGGGAACACATTCATGAAACTGAACAAGTCGGCGACGGTCGCCATCGCACTGGCCGCAAGCGCGGGTCTGCTGCTCGCGCCCACCCTGTCTGCGGCGAACAATGCGGCGCAGCCTTCAGGAGGCGGCATCATCCAGTTTGCGCTCCCGCCGCAGACGAACCTCAACTGGTTTTTGCCCATCACCACGGCGGCCAACGACAGTCTGTACAACACGCAGTTGATCGACCAGGTGTACAAGCCGCTGCTCTGGGTCAACAACAACTACAGCATCAACTGGAAGTCGTCCATTGCCAGCCACATCACGTACAACAAGGCGGGGACCGTGTACCACGTGTTCCTCAATCCGAAGTGGAAATGGTCGAACGGCACTCCGGTGACATCCAAGGATCTCCTGTTCACCTGGAATGTGATCAAGGCGGCGTCCGCGAAAAACGCGCCGGCGCCGTGGCCGTTCGTCGGCGCGGGCACCGGGGACATCCCCTTCGGGATCAAAAGCGTCGTGCCAAACGGCAACTACGAAGTCACGATCACGCTCGACAAACCGGCCAACCAGCAGTGGTTCATCTATAACGGCATCATCCAGTTGGTCCCGATGCCCGCCGCGACCTTTGACAAGTACAGCAACATGACGCAGGAGCTCAAGTACCTCGGATCGCACGCCGCCAACCCGATGTTCGACACGGTCGTCGACGGACCGTTCAAGATCCAGAGCGGCACGCCGAGCCAGTCCTGGGTGCTCGTCCCGAACAAGAACTATCCCGGACACAAGAGCACGGTGAGCAAGATCGTGTTCGCCTTTGAAGCGTCCAACACGGCTGAACTCGCCGCGCTCAAGACGGGCAGCGTCAACGTCGGCTACCTCGACCAGTCGCAGATCGGTTCCGAACACTCGCTGACGTCATCGGGCGACACGGTGACGCCGGTCTATCCGTTCGGCATCTTCTGGACGGAGATGAACATGTGGCCGGGCTCGCCGTCGCGCGGCATCTTCAACCAACTGTACGTCCGCCAGGCGTTGCAGATGGGCATCGACAACCAGGGGATCTCCAAGGACATCTATAAAGGATACGCGGTGCCGATCAACGGTCCGGTTCCCTCCGTGCCCAACACGCAGTTCCTCTCGCCGCAGCTCAAGGGCAAGACGCTCTATCCGTTCAACATCGCGGCGGGCAAGAAACTGCTTGAAAAGCACGGCTGGAAACTGGTCAACGGCGTCATGACCAAGGGCAAGCAGCAGATGAAGTTCACCATGATCTACGTGACGGGCATCACCTCGGCGACGGACGCGGCGGAGGTCATGAAGCAGGACTGGGCAAGCGAGGGCGTCGCCGTCACGCTCAAGCCGGAACAGTTCGGCAACTTCATCGCCCTGACGAGCAACAAGAAAAACTACACCTGGCAGCTCGCCGTCGGCTCCGGGTGGGTCTACAACGGACCGGGCTTCTATCCGACCGGCGGCCAGCTCTTCGCGTCGACCGCTCCGTCCGGCACCGGCTTCTCAAACGCGGAAGAAAACAAGCTGATC
>JAJZZT010000237.1 GCA_021797415.1 Bacillota bacterium | reverse complement strand
TCCGCCTGACATCCTATCACAACGTGGCGTTTCTCATAAACTTGATGCGGCGCATCCGGCGTGCGATCGAAGAGGGCACACTGCCGCAGTTGCGCCGGGATTTCTATGAACGGACGGGGACATCGCACGGCGGTCCGTGATCAGGTCCGTCGATTCGAGGAGGCTTGGACATGGCAAACACATCGAGCGCACTGGTCGGGTATCTGCCGATCGTGGTCATCATAGGCGCTTTCTATTTTCTTCTGCTGCGTCCGCAGCAGAAGCGGCAGCGGGAACGCAATCAACTTCTCCGATCCGTAAAAGTGGGTGATGCGGTCGTGACGATCGGCGGCCTGCACGGCGTTGTCGAGCAACTCGACGAGTCGACGGCCACGCTGTCGGTCCATGAAGGGTACAGGCTGGTTTTTGAACGCAGTGCGATCAACCGCATTGAGCGGCGTGCGGAAGAATCCGCGACAGACGGTGTGTCATAGACTCCACGGCTAGGCTAAAGCCGGGAGCTTCTCGCGGCATTTGGTGACAGACAGAGCCGGGTGGGGCCGCGTCCAGTCGCGCTTGGTCGCATCGCGGTCGCGCTGGTATCGCCGTGGTTGCGGGGCCGGTCAACGGCGCAGGTTGACACCCACCATGCCGCCGAATGCGCCCACCAATGCGAGCAGGATGATCCGCACGATGGTTTCACCCTGAAAAGCCGCCGACAGGTCGACGAGACTGCCGACGACGGCGAGCGCCGCGCTGAACAGCAGGGCCGACGCGCCGCCGTAGTACCAGCCGCGCGCTCCCGCGCTCCTTGCGGCAAGGACGGAGCCGACCAGAACGGATACCGCGTTGATCGTGTACGCCGTGTAGGGCAGGGTGGTTTCCGGCACGTCCGTCCATGTGTACACGGCCGACATGACGAGCGTGGCCAGCAGTGATGTGATGAACGCCGCGACGACTCCGAGAACAAGCGGGGAACCGTTCACATCCGATCGCAGATCCTGCCATAGTTTGTGTTTCACTGAGCCACCTCCACACAGCCTCGTTGGCCTATGTATATGAGGGGCCTGTCTCTGTTTATGCGTTCGGCGCCGCCTGCAGGTGATAGATCGCGAGATTTTGCGCGCGAAATTTTTCTTCGTACTCTGTTCGGATAAAAGCGGCTTCCTGCGCGCGCTCCGGAGGCGGCGCGGCGGGCAGTCCTCGCTCTTCGCGCGCCACGCGCCAGCCCGCGCGTTCCAGTTGGCGCAGACTCCAGTCGAAAAACACTTCATTATCCGTTTTAAGCTCCAGGAAGCCGTCCTGTTTCAGCCAGTTCTGATAGAGGGCAAGCAGTCTCTCGTGCGTCAGGCGCTTTCGCTCGTTTCGCCGCCGCGGCCACGGATCGGAAAAATTAAGATAAATTCCGTCAAGCGATCCGATCGGCACAATCTCCTGCAATTGTTCCATATCGCCGTCGAAAAACCGGACGTTGGTCAATTTCCGCTGCGCCGCCATCGCCGCCGCGCGCGCGACAATCGGTGTGTACTTGTCCACCGCGACAAACCAGTCTGCGGGATTTTGGGCGGCCAGTGTGCAGACAAAGGCGCCGCGCCCGCATCCGACCTCCATGAAGCAGCAGTCGCGGTCGCGGTTTGCCGGCCACCGCCAGGAGGCCCGATCGATCATCAGGCCGTCCGCCTGTTCCAGCAGGCCGGGAACTTTATGCTTGCCGCGAATTCTCAACGTCCTTCCTCCTCATACTAAGTCCCACACGGTCAAATCGGGGACGGGATGAAATTCATGATGTTCGGCCCATTCGGTGAGTTGCTGATCCGGATCTTTGGCACCTATTTTTTCGTCCTAATATCGCTGCGCATCATGGGCAAGCGGGAAATCGGCAAACTGTCGATTTTCGATCTCGTCGTATCCATCATGATCGCGGAGGTGTCGGCGGTCAATTTACAGGATTTGAAACTGCCGCTGTGGCACGGGGCGCTCATCGTCTCCGTGCTCGTCCTGCTGCAGATTCTCGTGGCGTACGCTTCCATGCGCAGTCCGCGGATTCGCACCCTGTTCGAGGGCCGGCCCAGTGTGCTTGTCGCCAACGGGCGAATCAATGATCGCGAAATGCGAAAGACGCGCTACAATATCGACGACTTGTTGCTCCAATTGCGCGAGAAGGACATCGGAACTGTGGCGGACGTCGAGTTCGCCATCCTGGAGACGTCCGGCAAGCTGTCCGTCTTTCCCAAGGCGCACAAGCGCGCTCTCACGCCGGAGGATATCGGCCTTGCGCCGAAGAAGACGGCGATGACAACGTCGCTCATTGTAGACGGACGGATTGATGATGACAAGCTGCGCGCGATCGGGAAGACGGCGCAATGGCTGTACAATCAGCTTGAAGCTGCCGGCTTTTCGTCGGAGCGGGCCGTGTTTTACGCGGGGTGGGACGGCGAGCGGCTGTTCGTGGACAGGGTGGATCGAGAGGGCCGTGGCGATACGGTCAGCGACGAGGATAAGATCAGCGGCGAGTCTGATGCTAAGGCCGACGGTAAGTCAGAGGATAAGGTGGATGGGACGCGGGGCGATCCCCCGCTTTAGGGCGTTTTTGTCCGGAAGACCTGTCTTTCGGACAATTGGGAATAACATCCCGCATCCACGCAGCTCTTTTGTTGCTAGAATATGGCCCATCATGGTCTCAGTTCCCGTCTTTTGATCAGGTGCCACATGGCAAATCCCCAGAAAAGTCCACCGATCATGAATATCCCAAGACCCAACGGCGCACCTATGAGCGCGTTTTTTGATCCGGTGATCATCCGAAAGATTTGGAACAGGACACCGGTCGTCAGTCCCCAGCCTAAAACGCCATAGCGGAAGATAAATCCCCATTTTCGCCCTGACTTCATCAGGCTCAGGTGTTCCGAATGTTCACCAGTCAGGGCGGGTGCATCCGTCAGTTGATAAATCCCTTGCTGTTCCAACCACAAATAGCGATTCCGCTGGAAAATCAAAATCCAGAAGACAAGCCACCGCTTGTAGCCGCGTAAACCTCCGCATTCAAAGTCAACGGTTTCGTTGTCCTTGGCGGCGAAATCCAACTGATTGCTGCCACACCAGTCAATCTTTAAACGCAGGGCATGGGACCCGGGCGACGGCGCATACTCAAACACTTCGCCGTCGTGAATCTGACCGATGACGTTCCCGTCCAGGATAACCTCATAACTGCGCAGGACATCTATGTGTTTTCTCAATCTCCTTCTGATTCTTATCATCAAATACAGCCCTCCTTCGTGAATCCAATCGCAAAACCCGCCGTATTGCCCAGACTATTTTCTACCGTCCTCTTTTTGAACTACCTCTATTGATGAGAAAATAGCCGACTGGTGATTTTCATCGTAGATTGTGCCCCGCCAGGGGCATGGAAGATTAGAGCCGTTGGTTTTGACTGATACCACGCCTATTTATGATATCCGTAGAATATCATAAATTCCATCTTTGCGCCATTTGCGTCACTTAGCGGACAAACGGGAGCGCGCGTGCGGCGCGGGCCAGACTGCGGCCGACGTACGGCACACGCGTGAGATTATGCGAGGTGATCGTGCGTGTGATGAGCAGCAGCACGGTGTAGACCAGCAGCGCCGAGAGAATGACGCACAACAGCGCCAGCGACAGGCGCATGGCGGCGCGTAGCGGCGGCCACGCAATCACCATGTAGATGCTCATTATAATGGTGCACAGCGCGATTTTGGCTGTATCCGCTATATCGACGTAGAATCCGACCAGACGGTGGATGGAACCGATGTGCAGTAAGGTGGTGAGCACAACGGCGGCGGTGAGTGCGTACGCCACGCCCATGATGCCAATGTGAGGCCTGGAGGTGAGCAGATAGATGATGAGAAGCTTGACGCCGGAACCGATCAGCGAATTGCGCATGGCGATTCCGGCGCGGTTCACTCCTTGCAAAATGCCGGATAACGGCGCCTGCAGATAGAGCAGGAAGCCGGCCGGCGCCATGGCGGCAAGCAGTGGGCCCACCTGGGGCTGGTTGTAGATGGCCTGGCACAACGGCGTTGCAAACTGAAGCAGAATGAGCGAGGCGGGAAAGCCGATGAGCGCTGTGGCGCGAAACGATTGACTGAGCCTTCGCTCCACAGCGCTCGAGCGGCCGGCGGCCAGAGCCTCGGAGACAGAGGGCACCAGCTGCACGGCGAGCGACCAAGTGAAAACCGTGGGGAAAATCAAAAGCGGGATGGCCATGCCGCTGTACTCGCCGTACAGGCGCGTGGCGGCGCCTGCGACGACTCCGGCCGAGAGCAGGGACCGGGTGACGAGGATCGGTTCCGCCGCGTACGCGACGGAACCGATCAACCGGCTGAGTGTGACGGGCACGGCGAGTTGCAGCATCGAGCGGACGGTTGCGCGCCACGGCTCAGGAATTCCTGTCTGAGGCGGCAGCACAAGTGTGTTCACATGCACTTTCCGCCTGTACACGATATACATGTAAGCGCACCCGGTGAGCTCTCCCATGATCATGCCGGCTGAAATGCCTGCGGCGGCAAATTCGAGTCCCTTGGCCAACGAGAGGGATGCGATGATCCAGATGCCGACGATGCGAACCACCGTTTCGAGAATGGAGGCGACAGACGGCGTCGACATGATCTGCAGACCCTGAAAGTAGCCGCGCAGGACGGACGACAGGGCGATGATGGAAATGATCGGAACCAGTGTGATGAAAGGAATGAAGGCGCGCGGGTCCGTGAACATACGGGATGCGATCCAGTGGCCGAACAGCAGCAGCAGCGCGGTCGTCACGGCGGACAGCAGACCGGTTGTGGTGAAGCCGATGGCCAGAACGCGGCGAATTCTGCGGCGGTCTCCGCGCACAAGCGATTCGGCGACCAGCTTGGAGATGGCGACGCCCATGCCGGCCGAGACGATGGTGAGCAGCAAAGTGAGGGCGGGGAATACCATTTGAAACAGGCCGATGCCTTCGGCGCCGATCAACCGGGTGATGGCGATGCGGTAGACAAAGCCCAGAACGCGCGTCACAAGGCTTGCCCCGATCAGGATAGAGGTGCCGGCGATGAAAGACTGCCGCTGCATGGTCCGTTTCCTCCTCAATGATACGGCCGGATGGTCTGATCGATTTTTGGAGGACGTGGAAACACTTGAAATTCGGCGGGTGAATGTCACCTGTACGAGCTGCCACGGGCGCGTCCACCTGCAATTGAACCTATGCCGGCAAGTCCGCGGATAGACTTGCGGCAGTTGTCCAAAAAGGGGTGGGAACGCCGTGGCGCAGGGTGCGCGAAGACCTGCGTATCCGCTTGCGCGCGGCACGGCGGGATGCGACAATATGGACAGTGGAAGGGGCGGCGCGAGGGATGGAACCTTCACAGAAGTCGGCGGATAGCCAGAGGATGAACGTATTTGGCGCTGGACTTACGGACAGCGGGCCGGACAGCGGGCCGCCGGAACAACCGCCCGCCCGACAGCCGGTGAAGCGGACGCGCGTGTTCGGCGTTCGTGAAGAGGCGGCTCGGCTTGAACAGGGTCGCGTCGCGGCGCACGCGGATGTTCCGCGGCGGCGCATGGTGTTTGCGCGGCCGGCGGAGGACGATGGGCGGCGTGAGGAGCCTGTACCGCCGGCTGAGATGGCTGAGGCGCTTGAGGCGGAGCGGGTGACGGAGGATGCGAAGCCCGCGGAGGATGAGCCGCCTGTGGTGGACGAGCCGCCCGCGGAGGACGTGGAGCCCGCGGAGGACGTGGAGTCTGTGGTGGACGTGGAGTCTGTGGTGGACGTGGAGTCTGTGGTGGACGTGGAGTCTGTGGTGGATGAGCTGCCTGTGGTGGACGAGCCGCCCGCGGTGGATGAACCGCCTGTTGTGGACGGGCTGCCTGTTGTAGAC
>JAJZZT010000430.1 GCA_021797415.1 Bacillota bacterium | reverse complement strand
CAAGTACCAAAAGATAGCCCGCTTGACCCCCTCCTGGCGCTTCGCGCCCAGCAAAGGGAATGCGCGGGCAGTTCGTTCAATTTTCTCCCTCACTCACTATACTAATATCTGGAATTATATTAAACCTACCATGACAGATATACTATTGAACTCTCCTGCCCGAAAACTACGTAAGCGGCCTTCGTAATTTCTGCACTTTTATGCAAATTGTTTAGTGGACCCAAGAAACTAGACAGCAGAAAGGAGGTTTTTAAGTAGCATCATGCCAAGGAAAAAGTATGACACTGACTTCAAGACTAAAATTGTCCTGGAAGTTTTGCAAGAGGACAAGTCGCTCTCCCAGATCGCATCCGAACACGGCGTGCATCCCAATCAAGTACGCCAATGGCGCGATCTCGCCCTGCAACTCTGGCCGCAGGCCTTCGAAAAAGAAAATCGCCAAGTGGCCGAACTCAAGGCCGAGTACGAACAAAAACTTGAGGCGCTCTATGCCGAGGTCGGCCGTCTCACGACGCGCTTGACCTGGGCCGAAAAAAAATCTGGCCTTGCTCAGTCGCAACGAGCGTCTCGCTCTTCTGGACCGGGATGACGAACGCGAGTTGCCGTTGGCCACACAAGTAGACATCCTGGCACTTAATCGGAGCAGTCTCTATTATCGGTCGGTGCGCCCACTCCCCGAGGAGGTGAGACTCAAGCATCGCATCGATGAGCTCTATACGCAATGGCCGTATTTCGGCTCCCGTCGTATCACGGCAATCTTGCGACGAGAAGGATGCAGGGTCAACCGCAAGGCGGTGCAGCGCCATATGCGAGACATGGGCATTGCGGGGATCGCGCCCGGTCCCAATCTGAGCCAGCAAGCCTTGGATCATCGGGTGTTCCCGTATCTGCTGCGCGGATTGTCGATCAAGCGCCCGAATCAGGTGTGGGGCATCGACGTGACCTATCTGCGGCTGAAACGGGACTGGATGTATCTGGTGGCTATCATGGACTGGTTCTCCCGCTACGTCGTTAGTTATGAACTGGATCAAACCCTGCATCTGGACTTTGTGCTCCGGGCGGTGAAACGGGCTTTGAAAGCCGCCAAGCCGGAGATTGTCAACAGTGATCAGGGGAGCCATTTCACGAGTTCGAAATACACGCAACTCTTGCTAAGCCAAGAGGTTCGCATCAGCATGGATGGCCGCGGCCGCGCGCTGGACAACGTGTTTACGGAACGGCTATGGCGTAGTCTGAAGTACGAGGAGGTGTATCTGCATGAGTACGAAACTCCGCGCCAAATGCGTGAAGGTGTCGATCGCTACCTGGCGATGTACAATCATACACGCCCCCATCAGTCACTGCAATACCGAACACCCGCCGAAGTGTATTACGGCGATCCGTGACACGGTGCAGACCAGGAGGGAATGGCTCGCGCGCTCTCGCTTGCGTTTCGCCCTCGCCCGCACGGTCGATGAGGCCGGCCGTGACGTGTTCGGGCGACTCTCCTCTGCGACGGCACATCAAACTGGGAATTGCATCGTCTCCATTACCAAGAGCCGTCGATGCAAAACGCACTACAAAAATACTTGCAAAACTGTCTTGACAACGGGGTCCACCATAGTTCCCGTTCTACTGCATTTTTGCTCCCGTTACCTGAACAAGCCTCAAAGGAATTTTTCAAGTTCAAGCTCGTCATGAATTGGGATTTCGTAATGCCCCAAGTGTGGAATTGTCGGCTTGAGCTTCCGAGCTCCGTCAATCGCATTGGGATAGACGGCGGTTATTCGGTATCCACGTCGTTGATAAAATCGCAATGCATCCAAGTTGTCATTTGACGTTATAAGCCAAATACGACGTATTCCAGCTTCCTGTACAGCTTGTTCAACTGCTGAAAGCAAGGCACTACCCACACCAAAGCCTTCTACTGTGGCATTGATGCTCATCAATTCGCATCCGTCGGTCTCAAGATTATAGGTCGCCGCTCCTACTCGAACCCCGTCAACCCAAGCAATTAACGCATCCATTTGTTCTAATTTATGGGCTTTACCTTTTGATACCATTGTTTCTCCGCCCCACTCACTCACCCACAAATTCTTAAGCCATTCCCGATCATCTTCGGTAACTGATGAAGCCACTTCTACCCTCTTGCTAATTCCCATTTTCATCACCCAATTTTATCCTGCTTCATTCTTCAACTTTCCCGATTGCGACGGAACAGTACCAACACCAACATGGTATATTCATGCAAATTATGTCGGGCAACCGTAAGTTAGTGTCGTCGGCGTTCATTTGCTTCGATTTGATGGAGGATTTCGTCAACGACGTGCGCGATCGGTGCGGTGGCGTCAATTATAATCCCGTTTTTGGGAATGCCATCTTCCGTTTGATGCACGCGCGCAATGATTTCCCGTTCCGCTGGTCTGCCGCCCCAGTCAGTTGGGTCCTGTGCCACTCGCTCATCAATCCGCCGGAGAGAGGTTTCCAGGTCGACCTCAAGGACAAATACGCCGTCGAAGAGATCGATAAATTTGGAAAAATTCCGCGAACCACCGCAGAAATATGTTACCGCCTCATCCTGGTTGGCGACCAAAGCTTTTACTTTATCTACATGCCAAATGTGGTGCTCGTACGTCGCGCCATCCGTCGGTGTACCAGTGTCCGGATCGCCTTGATATGCCAATTCACGGTCACCATGAATGGCATGGTAGCCGCGCCGCTGCAATTCGTTGCAGACCGAAGTTTTCCCGGCGCCAGAAACGCCTTCAATCAGATAATTCCTAATGCCCATGGCAGACCCTCCATACGGTGCGGAAAAACATCTGGCGCCAAGTGACCTATCGGGAAATCGGCAGTTCCGACAGCATAGACTTCCGTCCCGTGTTCAAATGGCTGTTGAATGATATCGAGAATGATTTCTATGACGCGATCTTCGTTATCATCTAAAATAGCCAGCGCCAAATCCAATGTCCGCTGCAACACCTCTTGACTGGACATCCTGGGATGGCGCATGTGCGGCACAAATGCTAAATCAAATCGATCTTCCGGTTGCCAAACATCAAGGCGAATGTGCTCCTCCAGCCGCTCCAGAACTGCTTCTGCATCGCGCGACTTCAGATACACATTCTGCACACGATACTCTATGCCACCAGCATTCAGTCGATCCGGCGCTTCCAACACGTCCCGGACGTACAGAACAACCGTTCTGACCAGCTTTTTGAAGTGTGCCGTGAGATGCGCATCGTACAAAAGGAACCGGTACAAGTCCTGCTCTTTGGTTGTCTGAAACTTGTAATGGAGCTATTTCCCCGATTCTGTCTCAAAAGTGAGATCGAAAAATCTTTGCCAAATTTCGACTTTAGGTTATTCCGTCGGTATCGCTCGCAGGATTCGAACGCCGTGCAAACCGAGCCAGTCCAACGAGGCGTCGCGAAACGCATCGACGAGGTACTTGAGTACAATATCCGCTGAGTTTCTTGCCATCGCGCACCTTCTTCCGTTCCATTATACCGTTGTCTTTGATGTGTGGGAACCATCCTGTGCCTCTGAGGGGAGAAACGAGAGGGATTATTGGTGAATGGGAGCCAATCCGTATTCTTTCCGGTCTGCTTCATTGCGCTTTTGGGCGAAGTCAAGCGGCGTCTGGCCCTGTTTCGGCAATCGGTTTGGTACAACAAGGCCAAGCGGATGAACGATAAGGCGGAGCGCCGCGTCCACTTTGCTGCGGCACGCTCGGCCCACGGATTCTCCGCGTCGGCGCTCGAAGCGACCTCCGAACGTCCGAGTCAGAGCGGGTCGTCCGGGAAAGGAAGACTGCCCATGCATGAGGCATCGGATGGTGTAGCGAGGGCGAAAGCCGGCGCGAGAGCCGACGAGAGTGCGGTGGTATAGGCCTTTTAGATCCCCCTGGATTTGTCCTCCATGGGGGGGCCAGTCCTTATGGAGACGCCCTCCAGCACAATACGCCGACGGCGCACGAATTGGCGCTGGCCGCGAAGGCCTCTGTCTTGAATTTTTGGGTATCGCAAGGCGTTGGGATGTTCGTGATTGGATTTCCCGTGATGGTCCTGCTATTTCTTCGTCATTTGGAGGAGGCGAAGAAAAAACGAACTTCCGATAGTCATCAAGATACTGCAAAGAATGAGTAGGAACATAAAGGTGATTGTTCTTGCATTGTTAGAACCGGCAACCTGGAGGGGTGTCCACATGCTTATGTCGGTAAAAATCGTCCCCATTTTTACCGACAGAATAGGGACGCCAGCCAATAGAACAACAAGGAGCCCCACATGCGCACGTTTCAAATAGGAAAAACATCCAACCATCCAAAGGAGGCTCAGCATAACAAGCGCATAAAAAGGCAGATAAGACACGGGACCGATCCATGAACCTGTCACTGTAAAAATGAACTCGTGTAATGCATTATTATAAAAACCCGGAATGTGTGAACTGGGATACTTTGACGGTCTGTAGTGAGCCAAATCTCGTATGAGTTGGGGCGGATTTGGAAAGCCAAGTCCCCATCCCTTTTGCCAGGGTCGCGTTGATTGGGTATTGGAGATAAAGGCGTGTTTGTCTATCGATGCGATCGCATAAAGGGTGGGCGCCGCTTCGGACGGGAGAGAAGAGTGCATCGTGGAACGATGTGCGTTATCTGCCAACGCCCACAAAGCCGCCCAACTTGGTGCGGAAAGGCTGGTTCCTGCGCCGGGAGTCCATCCGTGGCGCAGAATCATCAAAACGCCTGGATAGCCACTAAGCCAAGTGACATCAGGAATATGGCGCCACGTCGGGTGTGGAATAAGTGCTCGCTGATAGGAGGGCGCCAAAGCATCCCATATCGCGATGCCCCATCCTTCCAATGGCCATAACTGGTAGGATTTGAGGTTGGATGTTGGCTGGAATTGGTTTGCCTGAATACCGCCAACCATCACCGCGTTTGGAGAAACAATAGCGGGATTGATGTTCTGTCCGCCGTCACCAGAAGAAACAAAATACGGATAATGAGCGGCGATCCATGTTGTAAATTGAAATTGTTCAACAAGGGGTAGACTTGCATTCGTGAAAGGATTTCTGTCAATAAACGATCCATTCGAAATGGATGAAGACACAACCGTAACATGGTACCTCTGAAGAAGTGATTTCACTTGTCCAAAAGTCAGACTTGACATATCCAAGATCACCAATCGCGCGCGCGGTGCAATGACATGAGCCCACTCCACGTCGAGCATAGTTTCCGTGTCTCGTCTGGGAGTCAGATTCGTAACGACGTGGTTCCCCGATAAGATAATAGGGCGTGTCTGCGAGGTATCAGGTAAATGAAAAGTTTCGTTAAATTGGCGGAATGCCTCTGCATCAAAGTTGGCATTCCATTCAAAAAATGCGATCGTCTCACCGGATCCAAAATGGCCGGCAATCTGAGCTGGTAATACATGGAACGTACGGACAAATGATTGCGGCGTGAAGATATGTGGATAATTATAGAGGGCCGTCGATAAAGATTTATACCCCTGTGGACCGGCGGCACTCACCGGGCTACCTCCGACATTGTCATTATTCCAAAGGTCGATCCCCTGTGCAAGTGCGGATGATACAATCATCATCGTAATGAGAATAAAGATAATAATCTGGGATGGAAATAATGGGATCGTTTTTTGCAAATACAGGATCTCCTTTTGATGCGGATTTTCCACGTCGATCGCCGTTTTGGCCTGCTCCTTTAAGAGGTTGTTCAAAAAGGGGGCAGAACTCCCCTGCGCATTGCCGCGTCATCGCCAGAAATGCTCCCAAGGGGACATGGGATAAAGTCCACTGCACATTCGGTTTATCCCATGTCCCCTTGCACTGCGTGGGTCAACCCTGCCCACTTTTTATACGAAAATGTTTCTTGTTTTTGCGCTGAAAGCGCAAAAAAGTACCTATCCACTCTTGGGACGATGGCCTTACAGTTTA
>JAJZZT010000245.1:3494-5963 GCA_021797415.1 Bacillota bacterium | reverse complement strand
ATGCCGTCTGCCCTCCCCTGCGTTTCGCCGTCCAACGCCGGAACACACCGGCGGCGATCACCACGACATAACCCGCCATGGAGAGCGGCAACCACGGAATGCTTGTCGGCGCAAGCAACATGATCTTCTGGTGTGAATAAAGCGATGTCAACAATTCCGGCTGCGTGGCCGATGTGACATGCACCGTGTGCAGATCCACGAGATCGGTGTGATAAACCCGCCAAACGGTCTGCAACGCATGATTGCGATACACATAGCCGCCCAGATAGCGGATCAACGATCCGCTGACAAGACTCGGCGAATTGGCGACAATCAGATCGCCTCCCGGCCGCGGAAAGACCGTCTCAAAGCGGAACGTGTGCCGCGCGCTTGACCACAGCAGAGGCCATGTTCCCTGGGGCGTGAGTTCGCGAATCTGCGCCGGCACCGTATTGATCAGCAGGGCGTACCTTCCGTTCCCCGTGAGATCGGCAAACACCACGTCGGTCGTCAGGGGCAGAGCGAATGAACCGTGCAACGTCGCGAAAATACGCGGTTTCCCCGGTGGCAGCGACACAACCTGGATCATGTTGTTGCCCTCCAGAACCGCTTGGGGCGACGATGACGCACTCTTTGGCAGCAGCGGGTACACGCCGAGCAACGCGACCCCGGATGTCCGCACATGGACAGGGACCCCGTGATAAGTGCCTGTGAGATAGCCGTCGCGAAGTGACAGCCCGTCCATCGCCTGCTGCTTCCAGCCCGTGACGGATTTCCAGTTCTGTTCCTCCTTGACCGCCGTGTTCACGCTGAGCGCGCCGATCTGGTCGGAGAGCGATCCGGGCTGCATCAGCGCATTGAACAACTGGCCGGGATTTTCCGACATCGTCACGTACATGCGAACTTGACTGTTCAGATTGAAAAAGTGCGATGTTGTAAACGGGAAATCCAACAGCCCGAGCGTCGAAGGACTGAGCTTCGACAGTTCGGAAGGCGAGGCGTAACTCGTATGGTAGGCCAGTTTGCCCGGGCGCACTGCAATCACGTCATAGGAATGCTGCAGTTCCCGCACCGCCTGGATGTAAGGAGCGGAAGTCGCAGGATTGCTCGTCAGATGGTCAAACAGCGCCTGCGCCTCGCCCGGGTACGGCGAATGCCCGCGCAGCGTGATGATCTCCTGCGTCCCCGGCCGTGTCGGATTGGGAACCACGTTCACGGGAAGACTCGGCACCTGTTTGTCCTGACTGTTAAAATGACCGATGTAGCGGATCGAAAAAGCCGACAGGACGCTCATGTCCGACCACGGCACCCACAATTCCGCGAGACTCAACGCGAGCGCCACCCCAAGCAATTGCCACACAGGCAGTTTGATGAGCAACCGCCCAAGGATCAATACCACCACCAGAAGTCCCACGTAGTCAATTCCGGTCCAGATGATCGATTGGCCCGCCAGACTGCCGAGTCCGACACTGAAGACGAGACAGTACAGCGCAAAGCGCGTCACCAATCTCCTGTCCCGTCGCGGAAAGACGTATACGAACAGGGCGACGGCGGCCAGCACCCCAACCACTCCGTAAACGGAATACTGCAATGTCCAGGCTGTGAAGACCAACCTGTAAAAAATCATCGCCCACAGAGCGAACAGGATGAGCACCCCTGTAAAAAACCACTTACGCTTGAGCAATCCGGTCATGCCGTCCGCCCTCCCCGGCCCCGTAGATAAGTACGAGCGTTCCCACAAGCCAGAACAGCATGTTCACCGTGGGAACCTCAAAGATGTTTTCGACAAACGCGTGCGCCGTGAACACGACCAGGGAACTGAACACGCCCGCAAACAACCGTCTCAGACGCGAATCCGTCATGTTGCGCCAGATTCTGAATACATCCCGCAGATAGACGGCGATGAGAGCGAGATAGGATCCCAGTCCAAGAAGACCGGTATCCGCCAGTGTCTTGGCATAATAATTGTCCACGTACATAGAACCGAAAAAGCGGGACGCAACCGCTCCGCCGTAACGGCCGAGCCCGGCTCCGAAAAGTGGATTCAGGCGCATCTGGTCATAAGCGTGCTCCCACCTCGCGATCCGGCCGCCGCTCCCGAACGTTTCCGCCCAGTAGACGGGCGACATGAATTCCTGAAGCCGCGCGTGGATGGGCGGCACGAAGAAATAGGCCAACAGCGCGATCCCCAGTATGCCAATCGTGAGACGCCTGTCCACCAGCCATGTGAATACGAGAAACCCGACGAGAAAAGCAAGCCATGCCCCCCTGGTGAACGTGAAAACCAGACAGGCCGCAGAAAAGAGGGCGGCGGTCCCATAAAACAGCCGCTGTCCGCGATCGGTTTCGTACAGTGCCACCGCACAGGCAAGCGGGACGATGAACGCCATGTACGATCCGAGAATATTGGGACTGCCGAACAGCGAATAGACACGGGTACGCACATGGCCCGCAAGCCCTCCCCAGGCGGCCGGAATGGGCACGGCCACA
>JAJZZT010000245.1:0-3484 GCA_021797415.1 Bacillota bacterium | reverse complement strand
ATCTCAATGTACTCGTACACTCCATGCAGCGCCATGAGAAATCCTGCGAAAACCAGGAGTTTGATCATGGGCACGATGTCTTCCCGGGAAAGCACAAACGGCAACAAGAGGGCGATCAGCATGTACAGAAAGTTTGTCTCATAGCCGTCGACCGCCACCTTGACATATTCCATGTCCATCGCTATGTAAGCAACGCCGAGCACCGCCATGTAGAGGATCATCCTGTGCGTCGGATAGGTGCGCATTCTCCCGTGCGCCAGGTACTGCCGGATGGAGAGAAAGACGAGGTACAACAGCAGCAGTGTCGCCCAGTTCTGGCCGATGATGCCCCACGGATCGATGTGCAGAAAATAATCGACAATGGGATAGCCGGCCAATAGATACATAGGCCACTTCCATCGCATTGTCAATCCGGTTTCACCCATTGTCTCACCTCGGTGGCATGCTCTGGCCATTATAGCACATGCCAAAACGCGAAATGCAGGCTTGTCCCATCAATGAATGACCATGACATACTGGTGCCACACCCACCCCGTCTTTCCGTTGCCGTCGACAATGTGGTACCAGCCGTTGACCGGGGACCCGCTGTACACCAGATAGACGCCGTTTGTCACCTGATCGATGGCGGGCGAGGAACCGGACGACTGCGCCAGAACGGCGAGGGTGCTGCCGGCGTTGATGCCTGTGACCTCAAGGACGTTCTGCAGGCTGACGTCGTTCCAGTTCACGAATCCCGTCACTCCACTGGCCGTCGTCACGCGGTCCCAACCGGGCGAATCCCCCGCCACGGAAAAGATCTGGCCTTTGGGGATCGCGCCAAGAACGGTCGGCGTGCCGGTCGTGGCGTCCGGCGGAAAGGAATAGACGTTCATGGTCACCGTGGCCATTCCTTTGGCCCCGGTCGGATACGGGAAAAATGGGCGCGCGCCCTGCTCCGGCAACTGCGGTTGTCCGGCGATGCTCGCGGAAAACGGCGCGATCTGCGACATCACGCGCGCAATGCTGTTCGACCAGTACGTAGCCGTCGCGTAATCGACGTTCATGCCGTCCAGATTGGGCCCATTGAAGAACAGGCCGCTTGCATTCAGGTAGGAGTTGCGCACGAACCAGGCCTGGAAGTTGATGTCGTACTCCACCGACCGGAACGTGGCCGCCGCGTTCGGGTTGGACGTGTAGGCCTGGTATCCGAAGAGGTTGTTGCGGTTCATGGCAAAATACGAAGTGCCCCACGCGGACTCGATGATCGCGTGCGCCACGAGGTACTGCGCGTTCACGCCGTACGCCTTTTCGGCTTCAATAAAAAACTTCCCGGAATTTTGCAGAACGCTGCTGCTGCTCGCATTTTTCGCGAAAAATGCGTTGATCTGCGCCGCCGTCAGGGTGCTGCCCGTCTCCAGGTTGAACGTCCGATACGGATTCTCCCACGTTCCCACGTACACGTCGCCGTTTTGTTGCACCGCGTACCAGTGATAATAGTCATTGGAGACATACGTGGTCCCCGGTTTCATGAAAACCGGGGCCGGGGCCAGCACGGTGTTGCTCTGTCCCCAATGGTCAACCACCATGCCGTTTTGCACCGTGAACGTATCGCCGTACGGCGTCTTGACTGAGGAAGGGTAATTGGAATACAGCACCGCGTTTGTCGCCTTATCCACCACCTGCACATGGCCCTGCGTCTTTGCGTAAGCGATCGCCGCGGAGGACGTGGGGAACGTCTTGAGCAGGCCGAGGTACTGGTACACCCCGTAGGGTCCGGCCTGCGTGTAGACGATCTGCCCGGTGCTCTCCTGCACGACAAGCGACCCCGAAACGGTGGCGGCGTACGCCTGCGCCTGCGCCTGCGCGCCGAACGTCTTGACGACCGTTCCTCCCGCTTCCACGAGATAATTGGGGACATTGCTGTACACCACGGCCTGGTTGGACAGTTGTTCCACCGTCGCCCCGGACAGGGTGTTCGCGTAGGAGACCGCCGCGCTCTGGCTGGCGAACTCTTTCATCAGCGCCCCGTTCTGATAGACGGCGTACTGCGGAATGTTGTCCCATACGACCGTCCCCGTGGCAATATCGACAACTTGGCTGTCCGTCTGTTGCGCCGCATACGCCTCCGCGTCCGTCAGCGTAAAAAACGAACGGGAAAACGCGTTTCCGACATCCACCGCATAGTTGGAGCGCCAGATCACCATCCCCGACGGCAGAGCGGCGATGCTCGCATTCTGGTTCGCGCCGGCGGCGGCCAGCGCATCCTCATACGTCTGGTATTCCTGCGTGGAACCGTTTGCCGTGACGGCGTAATCGCTCGCATTGCTCCACAGGACCGCGCCCGTCAAGCGATTGACGACCGTCGCGTTGCTCTGGGACGACGCCGCCGCGATGGCGTCGCCCAGATTGGTGTAGACCGCCGAGGAAACCGTGCCTGTTCCGCCGCTCCCGTTTGGCGTCAGAGCCGGTGTATGAACCTCATACAACGCGACAACATTGGAATACATGATCAGACCCGTATCATTGTTGACCACGATGGCGGACTGTTGTCCTTTTGCGAACGTCTGCGCCTGTACAAGATTTGAAAAATAACGGGTTGTCGAATTCGCACGCTGCGCTGCGCTGATCACACTATAGGGGGCGGAGGGTACACTGGTTGTTCCTGCGCGCGAGGCGGCAACTCCGCCGCCTCCATCTACCGCCTGTCGCCAGTCTGCCAAAGCGCTCCGCGTCTGCGCGTGTACTGCAGTCGCCCATGAACCCGGCAACAGCAGCAAGGCAAAGGCTGCGAACATGCGGGAACGGTGTCGAATCATGTGAGCCATCCCCTCCAGCGTCTATTATGTCGACGGGATGGCGTGCATGTCAACGTCAGAATACTAGATTGGCGGACCGTCCTCCGTCATTCACGCAGATTCACTTAAAAATCACACATATTGTGCAAACGGGGCGGGACACGTTCTTGCTAGTGGTCGGCTTGCAAAATTCCGATCCAATCATGTTTCGGAATTCACTTGTGAATTCCGAACTTCTTCAGAAACAGAATTTTGGAAACGACCTACTAGTGCTCCGCAGTGAAACCGACAGTCGACCACTGCGCGGCCAGCGTGTAGGCTGCCGGCTGCTGCGAATAGACGATTCCCTGCTTTGTCCCGGGATGACTCTGCAATGTGTAGCGGAAGTGGAAGTGATCGGCGATCAGAAGATTGCCCGCCGACACGGTTGTGAGACCGGCGAGATCCGGCACCAGCGCCTGTCCGGGCGCCACGCCGACCGTCAAAGACACGGCGCCTGACGCCGTGCGCTTCGCGGCCGTGACAAGCCCCCGGCCCGTTCCCGACGTGATGGCCGTCACGTCAATCTGTCCGGCCCGATACCCGTCGGCCGTCAGCCTGCCAACCGCGGAGGACGGTGCCAAACCGATCAGGGACGATAATGCGGTGCGGCCGGTTGAAGCGCCTCCCGCGCCAGTCGCGGGATGTCCGTCTGTCGGCGCTCCGCCGCC
>JAJZZT010000556.1 GCA_021797415.1 Bacillota bacterium | reverse complement strand
GTCCGTCAGCACCCTGTCCGTCAGCACCCTGTCCGTCAGCACCCTGTCCGTCAGCACCCTGTCCGTCAGCACCCTGTCCGTCAGCACCCTGTCCGTCAGCACCCTGTCCGTCAGCACCCTGCCCGTCAGCACCCTGCCCGTCAGCACCCTGCTCATCGGCACTCTGCTCATCGGGTGCCGCGGACTCGGCATCCGTCTCCGTCACCAAGCGGAGGAACAGTTCCACGATCTCCTCATCCGCCTGCGTTTTTGTGCGTTCGGCAAAAAACTTGCGAAACACCTCGTCGATCGGCAGTCCGACGGCCGCTGCGGCCGTCCCGTTTCCCGTCTTATTGGCCGAAACGGGAAGCACGGGGTGAATCTGTACGAACCCGGGATGAAGATCCCGCAGATGGTGAATGTGCTCCAGGTCCAGGCCCGTCTTGACATGGACGGCCAGATCGATCCAGGCGTTTTCGTCCCGTCCCTCCGCAACCCACTCCTCCACCTGCGCGATCCCGCCCGTGGCGTTCCAACGCACCAGGGGTTTCCCGCTCTTGAGCTGCACTTCGCGGAACGACGCCTGCCGTCCGGGAAACGCGTCGACGATTGTGACGGATTTCGTCTGGCCCGCCTCCGAAAAACTGTATGAGAGCGGAGATCCCGCGTACCGGGTCGGAGCCTTTGCGCCTTTTACGTTCTGGGGCCGGTGAAGATGGCCGAGCGCAACATACTGCGCCGTCTCCGGAAATGCATCCGGATGCACCGCATAGGCGCCGCCAATCTGGATCTGGATCTCCGATTCAGACTCGTCGCCGCCTTGCACGTACACGTGACTCACCGCCAGGTTCACCGTATCCGGCCGAAAATGGCCGGACAACGACCGGAACCACTCGCCGATCCGCTCGCTGTAATGGCTCTGCAGTTCCTGCTCATCGAGTGTTTTTGCCAGCACCTCGTTCAATCTCGCCTCAGACGGATAGGGAACCGTTGAAATCACCGCGTGTTCAGCACAACCGGGGATCTTGAGTTCCACATACCCTGCGCCGGCGGCAACCCGTTGAACTCTGCCCTCTGCAGGCGCCGTGGCCGCCAGGGCGTCTTTTGGAAACCCCATCAGGACAATGCCCAGCTTGTCGGCCAGCGGCCGCGCGGCGTTGATGCGCTCCGCATGGTCGTGGTTGCCGGCAATGACCACCACGCCCCTGGTCCCGTCCGCCGACAGCCCGTCCAGCGCCCTGTAAAACAGTCTTTCCGCCTCCGCGCTGGGGTTGACCGTTTGATACACGTCCCCCGCCATCAACACGAGATCGACTGCTTCATTTTTGCAAATGGCGATCAACTCGTCCACGAACGCATCTTGTTCTGCTATCCTGTCCCGACCCTCAAGCGTCTTGCCAAAATGCCAGTCCGCCGTGTGCAATATGCGCATAACCAGCCTCCCCATCCGGCCTCTTGCTCTATCTTGAAAATGTCTTCTGCCAGCCGTCGCCATCCCCTTTGCTCCTGCTCGGACACCGCTATCGCTAAACTCGCGACGAGCAAAGGGGATGACGACGCCCCAGCAAACCTTGTCCATGGTGCAAAACTCGCCGGGCATAGGGCAGGGCGGCAGCCCAGCAAATTTTCATCCTGCCGATGGTGGCGCGCCGGCGCCGTGGGCGTCTATCTTGAAAATGTCTTCTGCCAGCCGTCGCCATCCCCTTTGCTCCTGCTCGGACACCGCTATCGCTAAACTCGCGACGAGCAAAGGGGATGACGACGCCCCAGCAAATCTTGTCCATGGCGCGGAACTCGCAGGCATAGGGCAGGGCGGCAGCCCAGCAAATTTTCATCCTGCCGATGGTGACACGCCCGCGCCATGGGGGTCTATCTTGAAAATACTCGTACTGCAGGCTGCCTTTTGGGCAGGGGCAAACAAGCCCTCCGTTTGCGCGGAGGTTCCCATGCCTCCGCCTGGGTGATGAGGAATTCGACTGACTCAGGAGGCGACCTCTTCAACCGAGACCTTGTAGCCCAGCGATTCGAGTTTTCGGATCGATTGCTTCACCACCGTAACCCTCCGCCGCTGCTCATAGTGCAGCGGCCCCAATTCTCAATACGGCTCCTGGCGTTTGATCACGTGGTACATGATGGTCAGAATGCTGTGCGCCGGCCCACACCCGGAATCGTATCGAGCAACTCCAGTTCACGGTCAAGAGGGAGCATCCGCTTCTTGACCTCCTCGTCCAGGCGGACGATCTCTTCCTCCAGATAGTCGATGTGTCGCAGTTGCGTCGCAAGCATCGTGCGCTGATGGCCGCCCATCAGTCCATGCAGCGCTTTGGACAGCGACTCTTTCTTCTCCTTGAGCCGACCCTGGGCAAAGGAAGCCAGTACCTCTGGATTCTCCTGTCCCTGAATCATCGCCTCGAGCATGGCGCGCCCCGACACGCCGAGCGTATCGGTGGCGACAGACGACAGCTTGATATTCGCTCCCTCAAGCACCTTCTGCACCCGGTTCGTTTCCCGTGCGCGTTCTTCGATGAGGCTTCGACGGTAGCGGATCAGTTCCCGCTGTTCCCGCTGTTCGCGGTCCGGGATATAGCTGCCCTGAAGGAGACCGTGGCGCAGGAGGCTGGCGATCCACTCCGCATCCTTGACGTCGGTCTTGCGACCCGGCACGTTCTTCATGTGCTTGGCGTTGACCACGAGGATCTGCACATCCTGCAACTCCAGGAGGTTGTAGATGGGCCTCCAGAAGAAGGCTGTACTCTCCATGGCCACATGCGTACATCCTAAGGACTTGATCCATTCCGCCATGACGACGAGATCGTCGGTCATGGTGTCAAACGTACGGATGTCCTTGCCTTGCGGCGTGATCGCACAGGCGACCACCGTCTTTTTGTGCACATCAAGACCACAGCACCGCTCGTGTACGATGTCCATAGACTCGCATCCTTGCGACTGGTAGAATTGAGGCTGGTGCAACGACCACTCCAGATCATTCTATCTTACGTGCTTCCCTCGTGGAGGGAGCGACATACAGTGGTGCACCGGGTCGATGAAGTCAGTCTATCTCGCGGGCTCAAGGCACCAAGAACTTTCGACCTACCTCGCCAGCCACGACTCTTTATTCGATACGACCCCATTTTCATCCTGCCGATGGTGGCGCGCCAGCGCCATGGGGGTCTATCTTGAAAATGTCTTCTGCCAATCTTCGTCATCCCCCGGGGACATGGGATCCACCCATCTTCGGCAGGCGGCGGGGGGCGATCGGGCGTCTGACTGACGCCTCAAACGCCCGATCCAAATGAGCCCGCCTGCCCCTTAAGGACTGGATCCCATGTCCCCTGGCTCCTGCTCGGACACCGCTATCGCTAAACTCGCCGGGCAAAGGGGATGGCGCCGACCCAGCAAGCCTTCATTCCACCGTTGTCTCAGCGCGCGACTCCGTCCCAGAGAGTTTTTCACCCTTCGTTGGTGTGCGGATGCGCCGCGCATGGCGGTCTCCCCAAGCCTTTGCCGCCGCCGCGCCCGGCCGGTGGCCGACGGGCGCATGAGCTCACTACAAGCTTATCCGCCCATGAAGGTCCACGGTTCCGGTGCGGTTCCGGTGCGGTTTCGCGTACAGGTTCCTTTGCGGCTTCCTATGCAGTTCCCGGTATCGTCTCCGACGCACTCGCCGATGCGTCGCCACCCGTTTTGGTTACACCCGTTTACTTTGAGAGAAGACGATGACTCCTGACGCTTCGCCTGTCGCAGAAATCTATTTAGGGAGGATATTGGCACTTTATACCGAATATTATAGAGTGGTGTTGGCTCATCAACGAGCGGTTGAACGTTGCCGCATCATTCTGCTGTGGAGGGATGATCTCATTATGTTATACTTCCTCATCGCGATCGCCTTGTACATACTGAATGCGATCGCATTCTTCAAGTTGGCCGAGGTGGCCGGTCGCCGGGATATCGCCTGGATGGCCTGGGTGCCCATTTTGAACGCGATCCAGCAACTTCTGCTGATCAGGAAGAGCGGCTGGTGGGTGCTCATGTATTTGGTTCCCATCGCCAACTTTGTCCTGGCAATCATTTGGCAGGTCAAGTTGCTCAACGCCTTCGGCAAACACGGCGCGTTCGTTCTCTTCTTCATCTTTCTTTCGCCGGTTTATGAGATCCTGTGGATCGTCTGGGGACTGTCGGACGACACGCGGTACACGTTGCCGATCACCAGGGGATATGGCGCCTAAGGCGCGAGGCGTCGCGCCTGACAGGGTGGCTCGGTTGGATGTGGTGCAATGATCCGTGCTCTTTTGAGACTGTGCCCTTCCCCCGTCGCTGGAGCTGCGGCGTCACGGGAGGGGCCTCCTCAAAGTGGGACGGGTCATCGAGAAGCGTTATGAGTTGCAGCACCTGTATTTAGGCGAGGCATTGACGCCGACGCAATCTCCAAAGAGATTAGACCGGCTTCGCCATAAAAGGCCAACTGGGCTGCTGGCCGTAAGGTGATCAAGTGGGTTGAAAAGTGCAGATAACAAGGTACCCGCCCAACTTGGGGGAGAGTGCGGTCTAGCGCACGGTTCCGCCGCCGTAATACAGCGTATATACAACTTGACTATTTCGAGTAATAACTTCGGTCCCGTGAAAAGAGTTAAAATCTCCCTCAAAAACGTTCTTGTACTCGAAGCCATTGTCTTTGAATTCTGAAGGCCCCCGAAAAACATGCGCCGTTGAGACCTGACGCAGCGCCGTTCTCAAAAATATATATGTATTTCGCATTTCGTCATTTGTTGTAATGTTCTTTTCCACACCGCCAGCATAACTCATGGACCAGCAAGGCCGTTCATCGTTGTAAACGGTCTCCTGTCCGACGAAATATGCGACACCAAAGTATACATCACGATAAAATAGTGGCCCGTCACCATATTCGAGTTGACGAGATCCCGGCAGCAGTGGAGTCACAGAAGCGTCGTCGCCTTGGGCCGCGTAAGTATTCAGTTTTGCCTCAACAAGAAATTTGACAATAGGTTCAGATATCGCAGTCACCTTCGTATCTTATGCTATAGACTTTCGCTTTCTACGCTCGGTCAAGTGTCTATGCTCACGCATCCAGGAGTTGCTCTGGATCAATGCGCGTCGTCCGCAATATCTGCTGTAGCTTCCCGATGGGATCGTCCCGGAACTGTGCATCGCAAGTACGGCGTACCGTGTCGCACCGTCTCGGCGCCGCAGAATGATGTAGCTTCCTTTTTGCCGGTCTACGATAAACCCCAGCCGGAGCAATCGACGTCGCAACTCTGCGGCCGAAAGACGTGGAAGCAGCGGCGTCAAGCTTCCACCTCAGCCACCATCTGTTGCACATCCGGCAGCAAGATCCCGTTGTCTTTCATATATTCATGCGTCAAAATAATCGCCTCACGGATATTCTCCAGCGCTTCCCCCTTGCGTCCTTCCACTGCTCGTACAGCCGGGAGACCCGGAACAAAGACAAAGCAATCTTCGTCCGATTTCTCCATTATGACGGTATACCGCCTCGCACAGATCCCCCTTGTGATTGCACGGCTATTCCGTGTTCGTTCGCGCCACCTTCACATATTCCAATTATAGAACTACTGCTGCTCTCTGCCAAACGCATCTCAGAGCAAGGACCGATGCGCTCCTTTAGGGAGTCCAGAGCTGGGTCCCACCCGCAAGGAAGTGAAGAGTCGATCCTGGACGCGGAATGAATCAAGGAGCGGAGCACATTCCGTGCCGTGAACACCCCCGCAAGACACCTCAGGGACAGTTTTTCTCATGTCGCACTACACATATCGCACAACAATAGTTAACTATCGCTTTTTCATTAGATATTTTGGAGAATATGAGATTCTGCCTTCCCCTTCCACGCCTGGCGTGATACAATCCCATTCAAGGGGGAACATGAAATGGCCGACAAGATGCTTGAGCTTCTGGTTGCCACGGTCAATGACTTAACCGCCGCCGTGCATAATATGAGACAAGAAATGAACGAAGGCTTTAAGCAGATGAATGAGCGGATCAGCCGCGTGGAAGA
>JAJZZT010000089.1 GCA_021797415.1 Bacillota bacterium | reverse complement strand
GACAGATTCTTGCCCTTGCTCTCCGCGATTTTTTTGAGCACGCCGGTCTCTTTCAGGGAATTTCCCGTGACAAAGAGCGTATCCAGAACACCGTCCGCCTGTTGCACGTATTTGATGCACTGTTTGCAAAATGAGCGCAGGTTGGAGATCGTGTCCATGGATTGATCAAAGTTCTTCGGCGAGAGCAGTTTCCCCAGTCCGCCGAGCGCATCCTGACCGGGGGCTTTGCCGGCGGCCGGTGGTCGCGCGATGCGCTGTTGGCCCTTGCGCACGCCGCCGCCCACTTTCTTGGCGGTCGCTTTTAGGCGACGGACCCGTGCCTCGGCGTTTGCGGGCAGCTTGCCTGGACGTTTTGCGCGCGCCAGCCCGACATTAGGTTCAGTGTGCAGCGTCTGCCCCGCTGGAGCGGAATCGGCCCTGACAAACCGGACTTCCTTGCGGCGCGGCAGCGGTGTGCGCCCGGCGCCGCCACTATCAGTAGACAACAAAATCACCACCATGTGAGAAGGGCGTGAGTGCCGGCGGTCATGTGCAGCCTGACGGGCGCATGACCGCCTGCCTCACTATATGTCAAGGTGGCGGCGATCGTGTGTTTCCCTTATGGCCGGAGGAAGAAGGCCGCAATGCGCGATTTTACTCGATAAGCGCCGTGAACGCCGCGAGGCGGTCCATTGCTTTCTCCAGTTGCGCCATGGATGTCGCGTACGAGATGCGGAAGTTGTCCGGCGCGCCGAATCCGTCGCCGGGCACGACGGAGATGCGGGCGTCGGTCAGAAGCAGTTCGCACAGTTGTCCGACGCTGCCAATTACCGTCGTCTCGCCGCCGCTCTTGCGATAGGTGCGTCCCACGAGTCCGGCGGCGTTTGGGAACACGTAGAAGGCCCCCTGCGGCACGGTGTTGCGGATGCCGGGAAGAACGCCCAGCCGTTCCACGACAAAGTCGCGCCTGCGGCGGAACTCCTCGACGGTGTCGCGCGTGAATGTCCCAAGGGCGCCGAGTGCGGCGCGTTGCGATATATTGGACGGATGCGCGGTCGCGTGGGACTGGAAACTGGACATGGCGTCCACCAAAGGCTTGGGCGCGGCGACGTAGCCGACGCGCCAGCCGGTCATGGCGTGTGTTTTTGAAAAGCCGTTCACGACAAACGTGCGATCGCGCATGGCCCTGCTGTGTCTGGCGATGCTGTAGTGGGACAGGTCGTATGTCAATTGCTCGTAGATTTCATCGCTCACGACATACGCGTCGTGTTGTTCGAGCACATCGGCGAGCGCCTCAATCTCCTCCTGAGTGTACATTGCGCCCGTGGGATTTCCGGGGGAGTTGATCAGCACCGCCTTGGTCCGGCCGGTCAGCGCGTCCCGGAGCTGTTGCGGCGTCATCTTGAATCCGGACGCCTCATCCGTTTTGACAATCACGGGAGTCGCGCCGCACAACCGGATCTGTTCCGGGTAGCTCACCCAATACGGTGAAGGCAGGACCACTTCGTCACCCGGATCGAGGATGGCCATGAAAACATTATAGAGCGAATGCTTCGCCCCGGAGGAGACGATGATTTCTTCCGGATCGTAGGAGAGTCCGTTCTCCTGCTGGAGTTTTTCGGCGATTCCCATGCGCAGCGCCGGGATGCCCGCCGCGGGGGTGTATTTGGTGAAATTCTCGACGATCGCGGCGATGCCGGCCAGTGAAGCCTTCATCGGGGTGGGGAAATCCGGTTCTCCGGCCGTCAGGTTCACGATGTCCATGCCTGCCGCGATGAGCGCCTTTGTCTTGCTGTCGATCGTCAGGGTCGGCGACGGTGCGATGCTTCTGATGCGCTGTGACAATGGATAAGCCATGCACTCTCCCACCACTCTTTGCAATTTGCCTACATTGTAGCACATGCGCCTGCAACCTGTTACCGTCCGCGGATCCACGAAAAAAAGGCGCGCAAAACGCCGGAAGCGCGCGCGGCGAGCGATGTGTCCGGCGCCGGATGGGCGAGACACGCGACAGTGGGCTCCGTCCCGTTGACAAACGCGTTCATTTCGCGGGCCGGGCATGCCGATGTGGCGCACTGGCCTGTTTCCGGATCGATGGAAAGTTCCGTGATATCGCCCGGACGGGTGAACGCACCCTGCGGATGGGCGAGCCAGGCGGCGCGCATCACCGACGCGAAAATAGGGGCGGCGAGATGCGCCTCCACCGAACTGAGCGGCCGCATGTCGTCGTACCCCACCCACACGGCGCAGACGGTATCCGGTGTGTAGCCCGCCATCCAGGCGTCCGAATCGGTCGTGCCGGTCTTGGCGGCGACAGGTCCGGGGATCAGGTGAGCCACGCGGTATCCTGTCCCGCCGGCCTTCATGACACTTTGCATCATATCCGTCAGGATGTAGCAGGTATTCGCTTGCGCGACGCGCAGAACGAGCGGCGCGGACTGTTTCACGACCTGTCCGGCCGCGTTGCGGATGTCCGCGATGAAGCGCGGCGTGACGAGATAGCCGCCGTTTGCGAACACGGCGTAGGCCCGCGCGAGTTCAAGCGGCGACACAGGGAACACGCCGAGGGCCAGCGAGGGATAGGGCTTCATGTTGTCCGGCAGGCCGAACATCTTCGCTTCTTGCATGACGCGCCACGGGTGGACCCGCAGGTTGGTCGCGACCGCAAACACGTTGTCCGAGCGGGCCAGCGCCTGTTTCATGTCGATGTCCGCGTATGCATAGTCGTCGGCAAAATTGTGCACGCGGTAGAGGTGGGTGCGGTCGTACACGAACAGGCGCGGTTCGCTGCGCATGTGCATGGCCGCCGTTGCCCCTCTGTCAAGCGCGGCTGCGTATACGAATGGCTTGAAGGTCGAGCCTGGCTGTCGGCGGCCGCGCACGCGGTCAAACGGGCTCGTCCGGTAATCGCGGCCGCCGCTGTACGCCAGGATGTCCCCGGTGTGAACATCCATGGCCACACCGGCTGCCTGGAGTCCCGGGTGATCCGCCACAGCGTGGGCGATTGACTGGTTCAGCGCCTGCTGCAGGCGGGGGTCGAGCGTCGTATGCAGCAACATGCCGCTTCGGTAGAGATTGGTCTGACTCATGTCAAACCGTGCTTGAGCCTCCTGCGAGACAGCATTCATAAAGTATGGCGCAATCGTATCCGGAGCCCTCCTGTGGACAAAGTGCAACGGCTGGGCAAAAGCGGCGCGGGCGGCTGCGGGCGACAGGCTGCCCGCATGAACCATGGCTTGCAGGACTTCATGTTGGCGGACCTTTGCCGCGGCGGGATGCGCGATCGGCGAGTACAGACTCGGGCCCTTGGGCAGACCGGCCAGAAGCGCCGATTCCGCCAGGTTGAGCATGCCGACGGGCTTTCCGAAGTAGTATTCTGCGGCTGTGCCCGCGCCCACGGCTCCGTCGCCGTAATAGATCACATTCAGGTAGTCCGCCAGAATCTGCGGTTTGCTCAGATGCGCCTCAAGCATGAGCGCGTACAACACTTCGCGTGCTTTGCGCCACAGTGTCCGGTCGTTGGTCAGAAAGAGATTTTTGGCGAGTTGTTGTGTGATGGTCGAGCCGCCCTGCACCACGCGCCCGGCCGCCAGATCGGCCAATAGCGCGCGGGCGATGCCGCGCGCATTCAGCCCGCGGTGCTCATAGAAGGAGTTGTCCTCGACGGCGAGCGTCGCTTTTTGCAGCCAGAGGGGGATCTGGATCAGCGGCACCTCGGTGCGGGTGACGCCGGGCGCAACCAGGTCGCCAAGAATCGAACCGCCTGCCGCGGCGACGCGCGAAGGGTTGAGCAGCGCGCCTGCCGGCAGAGGGGCGAGGCGGATGTACAGCGCCAGGCCGGCCAATCCGGCGACTGCCGCACAACAGGCGCTCATGACGGCGGGATGGCGCCGGGCAAAAGCTGCCGTATTGCTCCACGACAGCGCGGCTGCAAGCATGACGGGGTTGCGCCGCTTCGATTCGGCCTGCCGGGAAAAGCCATGGAATCCGAGATGTTTTGGCAAGGGCGCACCTCCGTTCCCAGACGGCAATCACAGTATCTCCCTGCGTGCCGTGCGACAAACGTGATATACTACCCTGTGCAAAAAGATGGCCTGTTCATCCTGTGTGAGGCGGCGTTGCGATGGAACTCTGGTATACCGAGAAGCAGACGAAGCATTACGGCATCACGGCGCAGATCCGCGGGACGCTCCACACGGAGACCACGGACTTTCAGGAATTGGCCATGCTGGATACATACGAATGGGGCCGCATGCTGGTGTTGGACGGTTGCGTCATGACCACCGACCGCGATGAATTTGTCTATCACGAGATGATCGCTCACATCGCGCTGTCCGCCCATCCGGCTCCCGAGCGGGTGCTTGTGATCGGCGGCGGGGACGGAGGCGTCATACGCGAGGCGATCAAGCATCCGACGGTGCAAAGGGCGGTGCTGGCGGAGATCGACGGGCGCGTGGTCGAAGTGTCGAAACAGTACCTGCCGCAGATCGCGTCGGCTCTTTCCGACTCGCGCGTCGATGTCCGGGTGATTGACGGGATCGCGCATGTGCGGGACCATCCGGACACGTACGACGTCATCATCGTCGATTCGACGGATCCGGTGGGGCCTGCGATCGGCCTGTTTGCACGGGATTTCTATGAAAGCATCAGGCGGGCTTTGCGGCCGGACGGCCTGTTTGTGGCGCAGACCGAGTCGCCGTTTCTCACGGGGGATCTGATCAGCCGGGTGTATGCGGACATTTTGTCCATTTTCCCCATCACACGCCTGTACCTGGCGTCCATACCGACCTATCCGAGCGGGCTGTGGAGTTTCACAGTCGGATCGAAGCGGTACGACCCCGCACACATTGCGGACCCGGTGCGCACTGCGGGACTGGCGACGCGGTATTACACGCCGGAACTGCATGCCGCCGCCTTCACTTTGCCCCGCTTTGTGCAGGAGTTGCTCACAAAACGGGTGAAATGACGGTGAAATGACAAAAGGAGGTCCGGGCGATGGACGCACCGCACCGCAGCGCGTTTGATCCGTCCTACGGCGGAGGGCGTTTCATCGGGGCGACGGACGGGTATGATCGCGCGCGCGCCGTCATCTACGGGATGCCGATGGACTGGACGACATCGTTCCGTCCGGGGGCAAGGCTCGGTCCCAGACGCATTCGCGAGGTGTCCATCGGATTGGAGGAGTACAGTCCCTATCTTGACCGCCATCTGGAGGAGATCCGCTTTTTCGACGCGGGCGATATACCGCTGCCATTCGGCAATCCCGCGCGCAGCCTCGATCTGATCGTAGAGTATGTGGGCAGTTGGCTCGATGACGGCAAACTTGCGTTTGGCCTCGGCGGCGAGCATCTGGCGACGCTGGGCGCCGTGCGGGCGGTGCACAGGCGCTTTCCCGAACTCGCCGTGCTGCACTTCGATGCGCATACGGACCTGCGCGAACAGTACGAGGGCGAGGCGATGTCGCATTCCGCCGTGATGCGGAATATCCTCGGCTTTCTGCCGCCGGACCGACTGTACCAGTTTGGCGTCCGCTCAGGCATGCGCGAGGAATTTCAGTTCGCCCGCGCCCACACGCGGTTCTTTCCGTTCGATGTGCTCGAACCGCTGGAGCGCTGCCTGCCGGAATTGTCCGGCGTTCCCGTGTACATTTCGATCGATATTGACGTGCTGGATCCGTCCTGCGCGCCCGGAACAGGAACCGCGGAGGCCGGGGGTGTGACGGCGCGGGAACTGATGGCGGCCGTGCACGCCATGCGCGGGTTGCGCGTGGTCGGATTCGATCTTGTGGAAGTGGCCCCCATGCTGGACCCGAGCGAGCAGACGCAGATCGTGGCGGCAAAACTCGTGCGCGAAGCGTTGCTGTCCTACGTGTGACGGCGGTCACGCATAGCCGGCGGCCGCTTCGGCTTGCGCCCCGTGCCGCCGTTCATCCTGCAAGCGTTCGTTGACGTACGGTTCGCCGTACCGTTCAACGAGGTGGAGGCGTTGGAAATAGCGCGTCGCCTTGCGGTGCGCGTACCGCGCAAACGCCGTATTCACGGCTC
>JAJZZT010000145.1 GCA_021797415.1 Bacillota bacterium | reverse complement strand
AGCTCCTGCAGGAAATCCTCCGCAGCGTCCCCGTTCCCGCGGAAGCGGCGCTGCTGCCCGAATGATGCAGATCGGGTGGGTTGTTCTTGTCGCGTTCGGAATCAGCGCGGCGCAGGCGCTGTGGTATAAATACCCTGGATTGCGCGGGCTTGGCTATGACAGGCGGTTTGATCGCTCGACCGCTTTTGTCGGGGAACGCGTGGAACTGATTGAGACGGTGACCAACCGCAGTCCGTGGCCTGTCAGTTGGGTCCGTTTGGAGGCTGAATTTGACAGCGGTCTGCAGTTCTTCGGCAATGCGGAAATGATCACGTCGCAGGGAAGGTCGTTCCAGTACCACAAGAGTGCGTTCAGCCTCCCGTCCCGCACGCGCTGGACACGGCGGCACGCGATCACGTGCCGGGCGCGGGGATACCACCGTCTTTACCCGGTTGCGCTCACCGCGGGGGATTTGCTCGGCCTTGTCCGGCTGACGCGCGAGTGGCGTCCGCAGTCGGAACTGTACATCTATCCGCAAATCCTTTCGCTTGCCGAACTTCCCGATCCGGCCAACCGCCTGCTCGGGGAGATCAGCCTGCGCCGGGTTTTGCTTGAGGACCCGTTTTTGACTGTCGGCGCCCGCGATTATCAGCCGGGCGATCCGTTGCGCATGGTTCACTGGGGAGCGACGGCCCGCACCGGGAGATTGATGGTGCGCCGCCTGGAGTACACGGCGGACCGCGAACTGATGATCTGCCTGAATTTCGAATGCTCAGAGGACATGTGGGAGGCTGTTCTCGATCCGGGCCTGATCGAGAGTGGAATTTCCTATGCGGCAAGCGTCGCCGCGCTTGCGGTGGAGCGTGGTAATCAGGTGGGGTTCGCCGCCAATGCGCGCCTCGGCGGTGAGGGAGATGTCGCCCGCGCGGCGCCAGGCGCCGGCGATGGGCAACTGGATCATCTCCTGCGCATGATGGCCCGTCTGACGATGCGCGTCGACGGATCGTTTCAGGCGCTGCTGGCCCGCGAGGCCGATCTGGCAATGACCGGCTGTGACATCCTCATTCTCAGCGCGTTTATCAGCGACGCCATGCGCGAGCGCTTGGCGTCGCTCGAATCTCTGGGACACACGGTCCATTTCTGGCCGCTGGTTTCCGATCCGGCGGCGTCAGGAGGGGCGTCATGACAGGATGGCTGTCCGGCGGAGCCATGCGCGCCATGGCGCGCAGCGCATTTCATCTGGTGATCGAAGTGACGCTGCTGACTCCCGTCATTCTGGCGGTGCACGCTTTTTGGCTGACGGCCTATCCGGCGCCTGCCGTATTTCTGCTGCTCGCCGGGTTCGGTATGGCCGGCGCGGTGCTGCGGGCCGGGGGCGTTCTCAGGCTACTCTGGCATCTCGCATTGTCAGCGGCTTGTGCGGCGGGGGTTGTCTGGCTTCTCTCCCCGCAGGCTCCCGCCGTCTGGTTGCTTGCGGTCGCGAGTGTCGCTGCGTGGTTGCGAGGAGTTCGCCACAGCGCGGGAGATACCCATTCTTCCGCGCTGTATACTGTGGGAATCACCATATTTGCAGTGGCGGGCGCCGTCTTTCCGAACGTCCCCGCCCTTGCCCCGGCGGTTGCACCGCTGTATGTTGCGGGCATTGCCGGCATCGCGTTTTTTTTCCTGTATATCAATGAACAAAAGCTTGTGGCGGCAATTGACCGCAAGGATGGCGGGAAAAGCGGACTGGCTTTTGACATGATTGTCCGCAATCGACTGTACGTGCTTGGACTTTGGCTTGCGATTGTCGCCATCGCAAGCATAAAACAGCTTGCGAACGGGACAAGGGACGCTTTTTTCGCCGTCATGCACTTTTTTCTGTGGATTGTAGCGTTGCTCACACCCCGCCGTCGGCCTGTGCGGACGACGCGACCGCATCCGCAGAACAGGCCGCGCTTCCCCTTTGGCCATACAGGCCATCCTTCGCTTTGGCTGACGATCGTGCAGGATGTCTTCATGACGATCCTATTTGTCGCTCTCGCGCTTGCGTTCCTGTACGGTCTGTATCTCGCGCTGAAACGATTGATCGCGCTGCTGCGCTGGTTGGCGCGTCGCCTGTTGCTCGCACTCGAACTCTCTTTGCCCGCCGCGAATGATCAGGCGTACAGGGATGAACAGGAGCATCTGAACCGCGCCGACCGTGCGGCGAAAACGGCCGGGCCGCGCCGGCGCAGGACGCCGCAAGAACCGAGGTGGTCCGAACTGCCGGACAACCGCGCCCGCGTCCGCTGGCTTTATCGCGCCGCGGTGCGCCGTGCAATCAAGGACGGCTATGCGTTTCATTCGCACCTCACGCCGGCGCAGGTGGGAGATGAACTGGCGGAACAGGACTTCGTCGGGCGGGATGTCGAAATGGACCTGATCACGCACTATGAAGCGGTCCGGTATGGAGAGCGGGACGTTTCGGACGAAGCGGTCGCATCCTTGCGCAAGCGGCTCAAGGACATGGGGTAAAGTCGCCAGCGCAACAGGCATTATCCTCTGCCGCCGGAGCGGCGCCGTCGGCGGGATTGTAAATTCGCCGGGTCGCCGCCGCCCCTTAGCCTGTCGCGAATTTTGCGACAGGGGCCGCTTCGCCGCGGCGACATGACACTTGTCATGTGAAATTCCTGACAATCGACTCTGTCTGCGAGGCCGGCCCGGCTGTTACAGTGAGGGGGAGGCATAGTGCCGACAGGAGGAATTCACCGTGACAGTGGCCATAGCCGTGCGCGATTTGCGCAAGCGTTACAGGGCGCGCGAGGCAGTGCGTGGCGTCAGCTTTGATGTGGCGCAGGGAGAGATATTCGGCATCGTCGGCCCTAACGGAGCGGGCAAGACGACGACGATCGAAATCATGGAAGGCTTGCGCAGGCGCGACGGCGGCAGTGTGGAGGTGCTGGGCATTGATCCTGCGCGCCAGCCCTATCGCCTGCGCGAACGCATCGGCGTGCAATTTCAGATGACGGCGATCCAGGAGAAGATGCGCGTGGGCGAGGCGCTCGCGCTGTTTGCGTCGTTTTATGCGCGGCCGCTGAATATACCGCGGTTGGTGGACACGCTGGGGCTTGAACCGCACTTGAAGACGGCGTTCAAGGATCTGTCCGGCGGCTGGCAGCAGAGGGTCAGCCTGGCGCTGGCGGCCGTGCACGATCCGGAGATCCTCTTTCTCGATGAACCGAGCACGGGGCTCGACCCGGCGGCGCGTCGCGAACTGTGGGAGATGATCCGCGGCCTGCGCGAACAGGGCAAGACGATCGTGCTGACCACGCACTACATGGAAGAAGCGGAGCAGTTGTGCGACCGGATCGCGATGTTCAAGGAGGGAGAACTGGCGCTGCTCGATCAGCCCAAGCGTCTGGTGGCGCAGATGGCCGCCGCGGACTATCTTGATTTTCTGTCCGAGGACGCTTCGACGGACGAGATCGCCGGATTGCCCGGCGTGCGACGGGTTGTGCAGGTGGACGGATCCATCCGCGTCCACGGGGACGATGTGCAGGAAGTGGCGCTCGCCGTGCTGATGCTGGCCAGGGAGCGCGCTTGGCGGATTCGCAATCTGCGCTTTGCGGCGGGCACGCTCGACGACCTGTTTGTCATGCTGGCCGGAGGCGGCGCACCCGGCGGCGCGGCATCCGGTGATGTAAAGCGGGAAAGGAGTGCTGTTCTGTGAGGGCGTTCGTGAGTCTGGCGCGAAGCGAGGTGCGGCTGTTCTTTCGCGAACGGCAGGCCGTTTTCTGGACATTTCTCTATCCGCTGCTGATGATCTGGTTGTTCGGCGTGATTTTCGGCAAACAGAAACTGGATGGCGTGCCGTACGCCGAGATGTACGTGCCGTCGTGGATCGGCGTCAATGTGCTGACCATCGCGCTCTACACGATCGGGACGACGCTCACGGTCTACAGGGAGAAGGGGATTTTGAAGCGCTACCAAGCGACGCCCGTGCGCCCGTGGACGGTGCTTGGCAGCCATGTGGTCTACGGGGTTGTCGTGTTTGCGATCAGCGCGGCCGTCATGGTCGTGGAGGGTCGTTTGCTGTTCGGGCTGTCCATGCCGAAATCCGTGCCGGGCCTCGCGTTCGCCGTCGTTCTGTCGATCTTCGCGCTGTTCCCGTTCGGCCTCCTGCTGGCGTCGCTGGCCAAAAATGCGCGGGCCGCCGCCGCGCTGTCCGCGCTGGTGCTGAACATCATGCTGCTGTTTTCCGGCGCCACGTTTCCGCTCGCCCTTTTTCCGGTTTTTTTGCGCCATTTTGCGAACTGGCTCCCGCTCTACTACGTGATCGACCTGCTGCGCGCGGCCTGGAATCAGACGGGATTTGTCGCGGCGCGCGGTGATGTCTGGGCGTTGCTGGCCATCGGCGCGATCTCCATCGTACTTGCGGCCCGCGCATTCCGCTGGCAGGAGCGGTAGGCTTGCGGCAGGAGCGGCAGGAGCGGCAGGAACGGCAGGAACGGCAGGAACGGCAGGAATGGCAGGTCACCGCGTAATGGCCTGCGCGCACAGGGATATCGCCGGCGGCGTGCGGGTATTTTGCCGGTGGTTGCGGGCACAGCCACATCCCGCCGCGCGCCGCGACTGTGCTACACTGAACCCGCGGAGGTGAGAATGTGCGGCTATTCCCGCGCGAATTTCGCCTGATGGGGTGGATGTACCTCATCGAACTGGTGGTTCCGCTGCTGTTCTCGTTCACCGCGCCCACCGCGGCGCAGCGAGTGGCGGGGGTGGCGGGGACCGTGGTGTTCGCCGTCCTCTATGTGCTGTCGTTTCGCGTCAAACGGCCATGGATCGTCGCCTGCTCTGAGGTGGCGATCACCGCCTTGCTAGAAGTGGCGATCAATCCGGGATTCGCGTGGCTGGTCATTTACCCGGCGGCTCTCCTGACGAGCAGATATGGAGGGCGCGAACTCGTGCGGGCGCTTGTGGCGATCGACGCGGTGACCGCAAGTGCGGCGTGGCTTTGGCTGGCCGTCACGCATACGACACTCGGCGCATTTCTGGCGCAGGAGCTTCCCTCCCTGCTGAGTGCGCTGGTCGTGTCCAGCGCCGTGGCCGCGGGTTCTCTGTGGCAGCGGCGCGTGATGGCCGCCAAAGTGGCGCTGGAACAGGCCAATCAGCAGATTGAACGGCTCACCAAGTCCGCGGAGCGCGAGCGTATTAGTCGCGATCTGCACGACGTGATCGGGCACGACCTGTCGTTGATCGCGCTCAAGGCGCAACTGATTGAACGTCTCATTGAGCGGGAACCTGGCAGAGCGCGAGAAGAGGCGCGCGAAGCGGGCCAGACCGCACGCGAGTCACTCGCCCGCGTGCGGCAGTATATCGCGGACATGAGTCAGCCCGACCTGTCGCATGAATGGCAGGCCGCACAGCGCATTCTGCAGGCGGCTGGCATAGTCTGCAAAATGGTGGACGAGATGGACAATTCGGACGAGCAGTGGCCGTGCGCGGCGCTCGCCATGTGCCTGCGCGAGAGCGTGACCAATACGGTGCGTCACAGTGGCGCAAAACGGGGGGATATCCGCCTGATTGCGGTAGCGGGTGGACTGCGGTTGATTGTGGCGGACGACGGTCGCGGCATGGCTCCCGGCGCCGGCAGCGCGGGAGGACGGGGCGTGGCGGGAATGCTTGCGCGCATGGCGTCTGTCGGCGGCCATGCGGCGGTATGGTCGCGCGGCGAGTGGCTGCGCGGCGGGCGGACTGAAGATGTGGCGCTGCCGTTTCGGCGCGGCACCGCCTGGGTTTTCACGGCGCCGGCCGATGCGGGTGCCGCGAATGACGGCGCGCCAGTCCCGGCCGATCGAACCGCTGCCGCTGTGCCGGTTGCCTCTGCAAAGTCGATGGCGCTGTGTCCGCAAGACGTCGCCGTCGCCGCGCCGTTCGAGGCTGGCACGCGCCGGCAGGCGGGGGTGACGGGGTGATCCGGATCCTGATTGCGGAGGATCAGAAGCTGGTGCGGCGCGCGCTCGTCGCGTTGCTCGCCATGGAAGAGGGGATCGAGGTCGTCGCGGAAGCGGAGGATGGCGAAGCCGCGGTGGAACAGG